>NZ_JBSFET010000025.1:0-92152 GCF_053594575.1 Streptomyces sp. NPDC001880 | reverse complement strand
GAGGGATCGCGGCGGCCCTGCGCTACTGAACGGACCGGCGCGACGCCGCCCCCCTCCCCCCGGACCCGCATGCCTGAGGCATGCGGGTCCGGGGCGTCGCTGGGAGACTGGGGAGGGGCCCGCCGGGCCCCGGGGCAGGTCCCGGAGAGAGAGGTGAGGGCTCCATGCCACGCGGATTCAACGCCAAGCGGGAGAGGCAGTACGAACACATCAAGGAGAGCGCGCAGGAGCGCGGAGTCAGCGAGGAGCGGGCCGAGGAGATCGCGGCTCGTACGGTCAACAAGGAACGCGCCCGCGCCGGTGAGTCGAGGACGGCGAGCCGTACCTCCATCGAGGACATGTCGTCCTCGCGGCGCGGCGGTCTGCGCTCCCGCAGCGGAGCGGAAGGGCCCACCCGCGACCAGCTCTACGAAGAGGCGAAGAAGAAGAACATCCACGGGCGGTCGAACATGACGAAGGCCCAGCTGGCACGCGCGGTCGGCCGCTGAGCCCGCGTCGGGGGCACCGGGAGGGTGTCAGCCGCTCCAGGTCCAGCCGGCCACCTCCGGCAGGTCCGTGCCGTGTTCACGGATCCAGGCGTGATGGCGGGTGCGGACATCCGCCATCGCCTGGCGCACCGCCACGGCGCGCACGCCGAGGCCGGGCACCCGGTCGATGACGTCCATGACCAGCCGGTAGCGGTCCAGGTCGTTGCGGACCACCATGTCGAAGGGCGTCGTGGTGGTGCCCTCCTCCTTGTATCCGCGCACATGCAGCTGCGCGTGGCCCGCGCGCCGGTAGGCGAGCCGGTGGATCAGCCACGGATAGCCGTGGTAGGCGAAGATCACCGGTGTGTTCCGGGTGAACACCGCGTCGTACTCGGAGTCCGGCATCCCGTGCGGATGCTCCTCGCGGGGCAGCAGCCGCGCCATGTCGACCACATTGACCACCCGCACCGCCAGCTCCGGCAGATGCCTGCGCAGCAGGTCCGCCGCGGCCAGGGTCTCCAGTGTGGGTACGTCGCCGGCGCAGGCGAGCACCACGTCGGGTTCGCGGCCGCCGTTCTCCGTGCCCGCCCATTCCCACACACCGGCGCCACGGGCGCAGTGCGCGCGGGCCTGGTCGAGGGTGAGCCAGTCGAAGGAGGGCTGTTTTCCGGCCACGATCACATTGACGTAGTCGCGGCTGCGCAGCGCGTGGTCGGCGACCGAGAGCAAGGTGTTGGCGTCCGGTGGCAGATAGACCCGTACGACCTCGGGACTCTTGTTGAGGATGTGGTCGACGAAGCCCGGATCCTGGTGGGAGAAGCCGTTGTGGTCCTGGCGCCAGACGTGCGAGGTGAGCAGGTAGTTGAGCGAGGCGATGGGGCGGCGCCAGACCAGCCGACGGGATGTCCTGAGCCATTTGATGTGCTGGTTGACCATCGAGTCGACGATGTGGGCGAACGCCTCGTAGCAGGAGAAGAGACCGTGCCGGCCGGTGAGGAGATAGCCCTCCAGCCAGCCCTGGCACAGATGCTCGGAGAGCACCTCCATGACGCGTCCGTCGCGGGCGAGGTGCTCATCGGTCGGCAGTATCCGTTCCTGCCAGGCCTTGGCGGTGGCGCCGTAGAGGGCGTCGAGCCGGTTCGACGCGGTTTCGTCGGGGCCGACGACGCGGAAGTCGCGGCGCTCGGCGGTCGCGGCCATGACGGCCTCCAGCAGGCCGCCGAGCACCCGGGTCGGCTCGTGCAGCACGGTGCCGGGCTTGTCGACCTCGACGGCGTGGTCGTCCAGCGGCGGGATGGGCAGATCACGCAGGAGCAGACCGCCGTTGGCGTACGGGGTCGAGCCGAGCCGGGCGTCGCCCTCGGGCACGCAGGAGAGCACCTGGGGGCTCGGCCGCCCCGACGCGTCGAAGAGTTCCTCGGGCCGGTAGGAGCGCATCCACTCCTCCAGCTGCCGCAGATGGTCCTCGTTGTCCCGGACCCCGGGCAGCGGAACCTGATGGGCGCGCCAGGTGCCCTCGACGGGCACCCCGTCGACCTCCACCGGGCCGGTCCAGCCCTTGGGGGTGCGCAGCACGATCATCGGCCAGTGCGGGCGGCCGGTGTCGCCGCCGGTGCGGGCGGCGGCCTGCAGCTCCCGGATCCGGTCGACGGCGCGGTCCATCGCTGCGGCCATCGCCCGGTGGACGCCGATCGGGTCGTCGCCGCCGACGTACAGGGGATCGTGTCCGTAGCCGCGCAGCAGGGCGTCGAGCTCCGTCTCGGGAAGGCGCGCGAGCACGGTCGGGTTGGCGATCTTGTAGCCGTTGAGATGGAGCACCGGCAGGACAGCTCCGTCGTGCACCGGGTCGAGGAACTTGTTGGAGTGCCAGGACGCCGCGAGCGGTCCGGTCTCGGCCTCGCCGTCGCCGATGACGCAGGTGACGAGTAGTTCGGGGTGGTCGAGGGCGGCCCCGTAGGCGTGGGTGAGGGCGTAGCCGAGCTCGCCGCCCTCGTGGATCGAGCCAGGTGTCTCCGGCGCCACATGGCTGGGCACCCCGCCGGGGAAGGAGAACTGCTTGAACAGCAGCCCCATGCCTTCGGCGTCACGGCCGATGTCGGGGTACGTCTCCGAGTAGCTGCCCTCCAGCCAGGAGTTGGCGAGGACGGCGGGTCCGCCGTGGCCGGGGCCCCAGACGCACAGGCCCTGGACACCACGGGATCCGATGACACGGTTGAGGTGGGTGTACACCAGGTTCAGTCCGGGTGTGGTGCCCCAGTGGCCGAGCAGGCGCGGCTTGACGTCCTCCCGGGCGAGCGGCCGGGTCAGGAGCGGGTTGTCCATCAGATAGATCTGGCCGACGGCCAGGTAGTTGGCGGCCCGCCAGTGCGCGTCGAGTGCCGCGATCTCTTCGTCGGACGGGCCGGACGGGGTTGCCGGGCCGGGGGCGTTGCTCATGGATGTCTCCAGCCGAAATGCTCTGAGGCTTGTTTCGGAAGTGGCGTCGTCCGCCCGGAGGGCGGGGCCGGGGGCGTCCGGTGCGTGCGATCGCAAGGCGGAGGGAGAAGAGCGCAGCGGGCTGCGCCGACGACCGGCAAGCGGCGAGCAATGGGATCTCCCCCGCTCGAGCGAAGCCGAGAGCTTGGGAAGTGCCGGACGCCCCCGGCCAGGCGGGACATTCGAGCCCGCCCTAGGAGGTGGCGCCGACGGGCTCGGGGCCGTACCAGACCGTGGTCGCGTTGCAGAATGCGCGGATGCCCTGCCCGGCGAGCTCGCGCCCGTAGCCGGAGCGCTTGACGCCGCCGAAGGGCAGCGCGGGATGGGAGGCCGTCATGCCGTTGAAGAAGACACCGCCCGCCTCCAGATCGCGGACGCAGCGACGTGCCTCGTCCGGGTCGCGGGTCCATACGTTGGAGCTGAGGCCGAAGGGGCTGTCGTTGGCGAGCGCGATGGCCTCGTCCAGCCCTTCGACCCGGTAGAGCGAGGCGACGGGGCCGAAGGTCTCCTCGCGGTGGATGCGCATGGCGGGGGTGATTCCGGTGAGGACTGTGGGGGCGTAGAACCAGCCGGGCTCCAGTTCCGGGGCCAGGCCGTCGGGCCGGCCACCTCCGCACAGTGCGCTCGCGCCCTGCCGGAGCGCGTCGTCCACCAGATCCTCCAGGTCGGTGCGGCCCTGTTCGCTGGCGAGCGGTCCGATGTCGGTGGACTCCTGCATCGGGTCACCGACGGTCAGATCGCTCATACCCACGGTGAACCGCTCGGTGAACTCCTCGTACACCTCCGTGTGCACGATGAACCGTTTGGCGGCGATGCAGGACTGCCCGTTGTTCTGGACCCGCGCGGTGACGGCGGTGCGGGCGGCCCTGGCGACGTCCGCCGACGGCATGACGAGGTACGGGTCGCTGCCGCCCAGCTCCAGGACGGTGCGCTTCACCTCATCGCCGGCGATCGACGCGACGGAGCGGCCGGCCGGTTCGCTGCCGGTGAGGGTGGCCGCGGCGACCCGGCGGTCGCGCAGGATCGCCTCGACCGCCCCGGACCCCACCAGCAAGGTCTGGAAGCATCCCGCCGGGAATCCGGCCCGGCGGAACAAGCCTTCCAGATACATGGCCGTCTGCGGGACGTTGGAGGCGTGCTTCAGCAGGCCGACGTTCCCCGCCATGAGGGCCGGTGCAGCGAACCGTACGACCTGCCAGAGCGGGAAGTTCCACGGCATCACCGCGAGCACGGCGCCGAGCGGCCGGTAGTGGACGTAGACCCGGGAGGCGCCGGAGTCCCGCACATCGCCGGCGGACGGATTCTCGTCCGCGAGGAGTTCCTCCGCGTGGGCGGCGTACCAGCGCATCGCCTTGGCGCACTTGGCGGCCTCCGCGCGGGCCGCCTTGACGGGTTTGCCCATTTCGATGGTCATGGTGCGCGCGATGTCCTGCTGGTCCTCGTCCAGCAGCACGGCGGCCTGGTTCAGCAGGCGGGCCCGCTCGGCGAATCCGGTGGTCCGGTACTGCCTGAACGCGGATTCGGCTGCGTCGAGCCGCTGCTCGATCCCCGCTTCGTCCAGCGCTTGGAACGTTCTGAGGGTTTCGCCGTTCGCGGGATTGACCGTCGCGATGGGCATGGCCGTGTCCTCCTTGCCTCGGTTCTTCGACCGTGCCGCGCCGTGCGCCGCGCCGCAACGCGGGCCTCGCCGGGCGGACACCCGGCCGGCGCGGTCCGCTTGTGCGGTGTGCACGTCGTCCGCGCCGGAAGTGGGGGGAGCGCTCAGCGGTGCGGGAACCGGCGGTCCCGGTGGCCCGGCTCAGACGAGAGCAGGGTCGGCGGCCGTCACGGGCTCGGCGACGGGAGCGGCGGCCGCGGCGGGCGAGCGGCGGAACTCGCGCACCCCGGGCAGCGGCGGGAGCGGTGCCAGGCCGACGCTGTACGGCTCCTCGGCGTACCGGGTGAACCAGACGACCTTGCCCTCGGGTGTACGGCAGGTGCCCCAGCTGTCGCTCAGGGCCATGACTCGGCTCAGGCCACCGCCACCGGCGCTGAGCAGCCGGGGCATCCCGGAGCCGTTGTCGGCGACGGAGACCGTGAGATGCCGCCCGGACCAACGGAGTTCGACGACGCAGTTGTTGTCGTCACCGACATGCCGGTGGACATTGGTCAGCAGCTCCTCCACACCCCGGCACACCGGCCGGATGTGGAGTTCGAGACTCCAGTGGCGGAGGTGTGCCGCGATGATTCGCCGCAGCTGGGACACACGCTCTGCCGAAACCTGGAGTTCGACCAGATAGTGCCGGTCGAGTGGAACGGTCATCGTCGAGGCTCCTCACATCGAGGCCCACTTGTCTTCGCCCCGTTGAACAACGACCCCCCGAACACGAAGAGTGAGCAGATGTCACTTCTGGGTCATTCCTCAGGTTGACCCGATTGCACCGGTTGCGCAACACAGGGGACGACCGCCCAGGTCACAGGAGATACGGCAGCAGCGTGTCCGGTGTGAGCGGGAGACTGCGCAGTCTGATACCGGTGGCGTGCCGGACGGCGTTGCCGACGGCCGCGGCGGCGCCGACGATGCCGATCTCGCCGATGCCCTTGCTGCCCATCGGGTTGAGATGCGGGTCCTCCTCGTCGATCCAGTGCGCGTCGATCTCCGGCACGTCTGCGCAGACCGGCACATGGTAGGAGGCGAGATCACCCTCGGTGAAGTCACCGAAGACGGGGTCCATGGTGCTGGCCTCGGTCAGTGCCATGCCGATCCCCATGGTCATGCCGCCGATGAACTGGGATCGCGCGGTGCGGGAGTTGAGGATGCGTCCGGCGGCGAAGACACCGAGCATCCGCCGCAGTCGCACTTCTCCGGTCCTTGAATGCACGGCGACTTCGGCGAAGTGCGCGCCGAACGCGTGGCGCGCGTACGGGGATTCCCCCGCGGTCTCCTGCTGGGTGTCGGCGGCGACGGTGAGCCCCTCGGCGGGGACGGGGCCGGTGCGCTCGCCCAGCTGCCGCCGCAACAGGGTGCATGCCTTGTGCACGGACCAGCCCCAGGAGGCGGTGCCCGACGATCCGCCCGCCAGTGGGGCGTCGGGCAGTTCGCTGCTGCCGATGTCGGTCCGGACGTTCTCCACCGGGGTGTCCAGGGCGTCGGCCGCGATCTGCGCGAGCACGGTGCGGGCGCCGGTGCCGATGTCGGTGGCGTTGACCTGGATGCGGTACGAGCCGTCGGGGGCGGCGTGTGCCGAGGCGCTGGAGGGGGCGATGTACACGGGGTAGGTGGCGGCTGCGACGCCCGTACCGAGCAGCAGCGGCCCCTCCTCACGGATCGCGGGGCGCGGATCGCGGTCGTACCAGCCGAAGCGCGCGGCGCCCTGCTCCAGACAGGCGGCCAGGCCGCGGCTGCTGAAGGCGCGTCCGGAGTCCGGTTCGTTCGCCGGGTCGTTGCGGATGCGTAGTTCGACGGGGTCCGTGCCGAGGGCCGAGGCGAGTTCGTCCATGGCGGATTCCAGCGCGTACATGCCCGGGGCCTCGCCCGGTGCGCGCATCCAGGAAGGGGTCGGCACGTCCAGGGCGACCACCCGGTGGGCGGTGCGGCTGGTGGCGGAGCCGTACATGATCCGGGTCGGTACGGCCGCCTGCTCCACGAACTCCTTGACGGTGGAGGTGTGGGTGATGATCTCGTGGTCGATCGCGGTGAGGACGCCGTCGAGGTCGGCGCCGAGCCGGACGTGCTGGACGGTGGGGGCGCGATGACCGATCATGGCGGCCATCTGGCGGCGGGGCAGCGCGATCTTGACAGGACGCCCGGTGTGGCGCGCGGCCATGGCGGCGAGCACGGTCTGCGGGCGCGGGGTGCCCTTGGACCCGAAGCCGCCTCCGACGTGCTCGGAGACGGCGGTGATCTGCTGGGGCCGGATTCCGAACGCGGTGGCGAGGCTGTCGCGGACCTTGGTGGAGCCCTGGCTGGAGTCGTGAACGGTCAGGTGCCCGTTCTCGTCCCACTGCGCCGTCGTGGCGTGCGGCTCCATGGGGTGGTTGTGCAGCGCGCCGACGGTGTAGGTGGCGTCGATCTGGACGGGTGCCATGAGGAAGGCCCGGTCGGTGTCGCCGCGTTCGCGGACGGCGGGGTAGCCGCCGTTGACCGTCTCCGGGGTGTACAGGCCGGGGTGGTCCTCGGTCAGCAGGACGTCGTGCCCGGTGGTCTCGTACGTGATCCGAAGCGCCTCGGCCCCGGCGCGGGCGCCGTCCGGGGTGTCGGCCACCACGAGCGCGACGGGCCAGCCCCGGTGCGGGACCCGGTCGTTCTGGAGGACGGCGAGGATCGGGTCGTCGGGCTCCTTCAGCCGGGGGGCGTTGTCGTGGGTGAGTACGGCGTGCACGCCCGGCAGGGCCAAAGCCTCTTCCGCGTGGATGGCGTCGACGCGGCCGCGGGCGATGGTGGCGGGGACGGGGCGGCCGTACAGACAGCCCGGCGGGGTGTGCTCGGCGGCGTAGCGGGCGGTGCCCGTGACCTTGTCCCGGCCCTCACGGCGGACGACGGGGGTGCCCAGTGGTGGTGGGGCCTGGCTCATGACGGGGTCCTCACGGCTGGGGGTCGGCGTTGGTGCGGTTGCTCAACTGTCGGTGGCGAGCTCGGCGAGCGCATCGACGGCCAGGGTGCGGGCGAGGCCCACCTTGAACGCGTTGTCGCGCAGCGGGCGGGCCACGGTGAGTTCGGCGTCCACGGCCCGTGCGAAGGTCTCGTCGGTGGCCGGTGCACCCCGGAGCACGTCCTCGGCGGCATGGGCGCGCCAGGGCCGGTGGGCGAGTCCGCCGAAAGCCAGCGCGGCGTGCTCGATCCGGCCGGCGCGGACGCTCAGTACGGCGGCGACGGACGCGAGGGCGAAGGCGAAGGAGGCGCGGTCGCGGGCCTTGCGGTAGAGGGAGACGGCACCGTCGGGGCGCGGGGGCAGGACCACCTCGGTGATGAGTTCGTCCGGCCGGATCTCGGTGTCCCGGTCCGGGGTGTCTCCCGGCAGGCGGTGGAACGCGGTGGCGGACACGGACCGCTCGCCGTCCGGTCCGTGCAGCCGGACGGTGGCGTCGAGGGCGGCCAGGGCGACGGCCATGTCGGAGGGGTGGGTGGCGACGCAGTGCTCGGAGTGGCCGAGTACGGCGAGGGCGCGCAGGGCGCTGTCGCGGGCGGGGCAGCCGGTGCCGGGTTCCCGTTTGTTGCACGGCTTGGAGGTGTCCTGGAAGTACGGACAGCGGGTGCGTTGCATCAGGTTTCCGCCGGTCGTGGCGGTGTTGCGCAGCTGCCCGGAGGCGCCGGACAGCAGTGCCTGGGACAGGACGGGGTAGCGGGTGCGTACCGCGGGGTGGGCTGCCAGGTCGCTGTTGCGCGCCGTCGCGCCGATCCGCAGGCCGCCGTCCGCGGTGTCGGCCACCTGGTCCAGCGGCAGCCGGCTGATGTCGATGAGCAGTTCGGGGGCCTCGACACCGAGCTTCATCAGGTCGACGAGGTTGGTGCCGCCGGCGAGGAACACGGCGCCGGGGCGAGCGGCACTCTCCTGGACCGCTTCGTCGGCGGACCGGGCACGGAGATAGGCAAAGGGTTTCACGGCGCAACGTCCTCGATCGCCTCGACGATACGGGGGTACGCGCCGCAGCGGCACAGGTTGCCGCTCATCCGCTCGCGGATCTCGTCGGCGCCGAGCGGTGCCGGAGCCGATACGGGTGCGCATCGGGGGGTGGCATGGGACGGGAAGCCGTCCGCCGCTTCGCCGAGCATGCCGACGGCCGAGCAGAGCTGGCCGGGGGTGCAGTAGCCGCACTGGAGGGCGTCGCGGTCCAGGAAGGCTTCCTGGAGCGGGTGGAGCCGGCCGCCGTCGGCGAGGCCCTCGACGGTGATGACGGCGGCGCCGTCGTGGGCGACGGCGAGCAGCAGGCAGCTGTTGGCGCGCCGCCCGTCGACGACGACGGTGCACGCCCCGCACTGTCCGTGGTCGCAGCCCTTCTTGGCACCGGTGAGGCCGAGGTGTTCGCGCAGGGCGTCCAGAAGGGTGGTGCGGTGATCGAGCGTGAGCGTCCGCTCGGTTCCGTTGATCTGCAGTGTCAGGGTGGAACGGTCACCGGTCGCTGCCGGTTGTCGCGCACCGTCGTCCCGCCCGCGAGAGGGGTCCACGCACTCGCACCTTTCAGAGGTGGCCATTTGTCCGTTTTCTACCAGACGTGCGGCGCCTTCCGGTTCCATTGCTCCGCTGCCGGGCCGTGATCCGTCGGCCTGTCGGCCTGCCGGCCCATCGGCCTACCGGCTCGACAGCCGCAGCCGCACCTCTTCCTCCTGGTCGCCGGAGACGGTCCCGACGACCTTGACGTCGAAGGCGTGCGCCAGGCCCTGACGGAGCCGCTCCACCGCCCAGTAACCGCCCTGCGCATCGACGCTCACGGGAGCACCGAGCGCGACCGGCCCGGAGACCACCCTCGCCTCGGTGACGTCGACGGTCACCACCCACGCTGTGGGGCGCCTGCCCGCGAGGTTCTGCGGTACGTCCGCCGAGGCCCGGTCGGTGGTGAACGCGGCCCGCAGCACATCGAAGACCATCCGCGCGTCGGCCTTCTCGCATCCGCTGATGACGACCGAGACCTCCTGGACGTATCCGCTGTCCTCCGTCTGCTTCTCCTTGATGCTGTTCACCGCGGTTCCCTCCGCTCCGTGCCCCTGGGGCGATTCGGGGATGTCTCCAGGCTCACCCCGTGTCAGGGCGACGGCGACACGAGGCCGCCGCCATCCGAACGGATCGCGATCCCCAGGAGCGAAACGTCTTTCAGCTCATATCCACTTAAAACATGAATTCATATGAATTATTGAGTGAGGACTTCACCTCGGGGTATCCGGCAAACATGGACGTTTCGAACGCAGACCTGAGTTCGCTGGCCCTCACGCTCGCCGACGGCCGGGGCGCCACCGGGTCGTTGATGGGCATCGTCGGATTGGCGCTGGTCGCCGTGCTGATCGGCGCGGTCTGGCTCGGAATGCGGCGCCGGGCCCAGGAACTCCCACCACCCAGACCCGACGAGCAGCCACCACGGCCGGACCACCGCAGCCACATCGAGGAACGCGATGTGCACGGCGACGACCACTTTCCGCCCGACGGCCGGGGCCTTTCGCCGTACGAGCTCGGTGATCACGGGAACGAGCCCATCCCCCGCGAGACCGACGAGCAGCGCGACTGACCCCGCGGACTTCCCGACAACGGTCCGCGGCGGGGGCGTCGCGTGTTGCGGGGGCGGCGGCCCCCGGTGAGGCTGGTGGGGCCCGGCGGCCACGGGCGCACGCAGACCCCGCAACCCATGAAGGCAGAAGGACCATGACCGCAAGCCCCCCGGGGAGAGCGCCGACACGGGCGCCGCTGACCGGACCCGCAGCGCCCTGCTGGGTCAACCTCATGACCCGCGACCTGGAGTCGGCGCAGGAGTTCTACGCCGCAGTACTGGGGTGGACCTTCCGACCGGGGAAGCTGGGGCAGGAGTTCTCGGTCGCACAGCGCGGCGACGTACCGGTCGCCGGGATCGGCGCGGTGGCGACCGCCTACCGGGTGGCCGTGGCCTGGACGCCCTATTTCGCCGTCGCCGACGTCGACGCGGCCGCGTCGCGCATCCGTGAGCGCAGCGGCACGGTCGCCGTGGGGCCGATGGCTCTCGGCAAGGGGCGCGGGGCGCTGGCCGCGGACCGGGACGGTGCGGTGTTCGGCATCTGGGAGCGGGTCGAGCCCGCGGCCTCACCGCCCGCGCCGGACATCCATTCGCACGCCTGGCTGCGCCTGCACACCAGGAACGCCTTCGACGCCGCGATCTTCTACGGAGAAGTGCTCGACTGGGCGAGCGGGCGCCCTGGGGGCTGCGAGGTGTCGTACGAGAAGGACGAGGTCATCGTCGACTGCGACGGGCTCCGGCTCGCCCGGATCAGCTCCGGCGCGGTGGAAGCGGCGCCGGATCCGCTGGTCCGCCCGCACTGGCAGGTGCACTTCCCCGTCACCGATGTGCCGGCAACGGTCGCGGCGGCGAGGGAGAACGGCGGCAGTCTGGTAGAAGAGCAGACCCTGCCCGAGGGCAGCGAGGCGACCCTGCTGGACCCGGACGGCGGCCTCTTCACGGTCACGGAGACGGGCCCGATCAGCGCGGCGGCGGTGGCCGATCCCAGCATCACGGTGACCACGTAGATGGTGCGGTCGGTGTCCGAGAGTTCGGCGAAGCGGGGCTGGAAGACGACGGCAAGCAGGAAACCGAACAGGATCTGGACGCCGGTCTCGGCCACGCGCAGTTCCTGGAGCAGATCGGTCCACCGGCGGTCCGCTCGCTCCTCGGGCGTCTCGTGGCGGCCGTCGTCGCCGCCCTGACTGTCGGGAAGACCTGCTGTCGAGGTCACCGGGAGCCTCCGTCCGCATACCCGGAGTACGTCACCTTCCCCTCTCCCCACCGTAGCCGGTCGCCGGGTCCGGGGTGGCGGCCGGATGGTTCACCGGACCTCGACGATCGGTTCGGCCTCACCTAGGATTTCGATTACGGCATCGCGCGTCGGTCACCGGCCGGGTGAGGCGTGGAGGTGCCCGTGAGATGCCCGTTGGAGGCATTCCACAGTGTCAGTCGAGTTGAATCACACCATCATCCACTCCCGGGACAACCGGGAGTCCGCCGAGTTCCTTGCGGACATACTGGGGCTCGAAACCGGCGAGGAATGGGGCCCGTTCATCCCGGTCACCACCGCGAACGGTGTCACACTGGACTTCGCGACCATTCCCGAAGCCTCGATCACCATGCAGCACTACGCCTTCCTCATCTCGGAGGCGGAGTTCGACACCGCGTACGCCCGCATCAAGGAACTCGGGGTCGAGTACTTCGCGGATCCGCACCGGAAGCATCCGGGCGAGATCAACCACAACGACGGCGGCCGGGGCGTGTACTTCCTCGATCCCGCCGGTCACGCCATGGAGATCATCACGCGCCCGTACGGCGGCTTCCCCTCGTAGCACGGCGTCCTGAGAGGAGGGTTCGTCCGGGGCTCGTGCACGGCGGGGCCCGGCCGGGCCCCGCCGTGCCGGATCAGGCGATCGGCAGCAGCAGTTCGGGCCGGTCCCACATCACCGCGGGCGGGTCGGCCGCCAGGGTGCCGGTCCGCCGGGCGCCCACACTGCGGTAGAAGCCCTCGGCGGGCGGGTGCGAGACGACGCGTACTCCGGTGAGGCCGGCGCGTTCCGCCTCACCGCGCAGATGCCCGACGAGGAGCCGTCCGATGCCGAGTCCCTGTGCGTCGTCGGCGACGAACATCAGGTCGAGTTCCGGCGGATCGAGAACGAGCGAGTAGAAGCCCAGCACCCGCTCGGTGCCGGGCTCCACGGCCGCGAAGACCCGATGGGTCTCGATGTAGTCGGGACCCACCCGGTATCCGGCGACCGCGGCGGCATACGGCCCCTCGTAGGCGCGGGAGGCCCTGATCAGTCGGGTGAGCCGCTTGGCGTCCCGGGCGGTGGCCCGCCTGATGCACACGGTCTCCCGCCGCCCGCCGCCACCCCGGCGCGTAATGCTCGATGTCATGGGTGGAGTATTACGCATCCGGTTGCCGGGCACCCACTCGCGAGCCCGTGGGGGCTACGAGCGATCGCGCGCCGCGCGCCATTCGTCGACCACGGCGTCGATGTCGAACGGCTTGAGGTTCAGCAACGGTCCCGGCGGCGGCCGCCTGACGGCCGCACGGATCTTCTTGTTGACCTCGGTCAGCATGCGCCGCACCTCGGCCTCCGTCCGCGCCCCGGACACGGCTTCGGCCACATCCTCCGCCTCTTTGCGCAGGGCCAGCGTCGGCGGGAGCACCGACACCCCCTCGCGCTGCATCTTCCGCTTGATCCACCAGTTCTCGTCGTAGGGAGCCTCAGCATTTTCGAGCGGCTTGCCGAATCCCGGCGAGTGCGAGAGGTCGCCGCGCTGCTCGGACTCCCGGATCTGCTTGTCGACCCATGATTCGAAGCTGACGCCCGCAGGCTTGCGCTCGGTCACGTACGCCCCTCTCGGAGGATTCGAAATCCGGTCCTCCCACGATACCCAGGGGCCGAGGGGGAACGGCGGCACGCCCTCACCCACCGCTGCGCAACACGCGCTGCCACAGGGTCACTTCGAGTCACGAACCGCTCGCGTCAGTGGGCGTGCGCGGCAGGCTCGCCGGTCCCGCCGTCCTGATGTGCGCCATCACCGTTGCCCGGTTCCGCCACCCGCACGGTGAACGCAGCCGTGCGCACCTTGCCCTCGTGCTTGAAGTCGAGGAAGAGCCGGTACGTGCCCGCGCTGGGCGCCGTCGCCGTGAAGGACACCACCGGACCCGGGCCCCCCTCGTTCGGGTGGACGTGCAGATAGGCCAGGTCACCCGAGCGCAGGGCGACCAGGTGCCCGTACGCGCCGAGGTAGGGCTCCAGATCGGTGACGGGGCGGCCGTCCTTGCTGATGGACGGTTTGAGTTCGCCGGCCCGGCCGGCGAACAGTCCGCCGTCGAGCGTGACGCGGTAGCCGTCGACCTCGGCAGTGCCGCCCGGGGCGGGGAGAGCGGCGGGGCGGTAGGCGCCGGAGACGGCCAGATCCGCCCCCAGCGTGAGGTTCTCGGCACCCTCGGCAGCCGGGGTGAAGTCGGCGAACACCCGGTAGCCACCGGCTTCGGGAAGGTCGACCGGCGTCGACCAGGTGCCGTCGGCAGCGCGGACGGGGTGCAGATGGCGGTACTGGGTGAGGTCGGTGGAGGCGAGGATGAAATGCAGCTCCTTGCCGTGCTCACGCCGATAGGCGGTGACCTTGCGCCCGCTGTCGTCCTTGACGGCGAACCGGATCTCGGAGCGGGCCCCGGCCCGGACCGTCGGTGTCTCCAGGGCCAGCGTGTACCCGCCTTCGGACACCTGCAGCCCGCCCGGCGCGTGGTCGGCCGCAGCCTTCGACCCGCCCTCCCCTCCCCCGCCGTGGCCACCGTGCTGCCCCGCGGGGCGGTCCTCCGCAGCCACCAGCGGGTCGACGCTCCTGCCCACTCCGTACGCGGTTCCGAAGGTCGCGGCGAGCGCGGCGGCGAAGGCGGTGATCCTCAGTGCGTTGTTCATGACGGTTTCCTCCATCGGGTCGACCGGGAGGCAGCGCCCCCGACGCACGACAACATACCCCCTGGGGGTATCAAGTCAACCTGGAGCGCCCCTCACTCCAGGGGTGCATGCGAGGAAGAGCCGACCAGACGCCGCTCAGGCGGGCACCACCAGTCCGTCGCGAAGCCGTTCCATCGCCGCTTCGGGAATGCGCAGACCGTCGCGCACATAGCCGTCGAGCCCGCCCCACCTCTCCTCCACGGCGTCCAGCGCCGTGTCGAGGTAGCGCGGACGGACCTCGGTGATCGCGGACGCGATCGCCGGGTCGCCGCCCGCGTCGAGGAAGTCCTGCACATAGGGCGCGAAGGCGACCCTCAGCACGGGGTTCACCGCGAGGAACTCGGCGCGCACGACATCGCGTGACGCCCCGATCATCATCAGGAGCAGGGCGGTGGCCCAGCCGGTACGGTCCTTGCCCGCCGTGCAGTGGAAGAGCACCGGGCGGGCGCGGTCGTCGGCGACCGTCTCGACGAAGGCCCGGTAGGCGGCGGACGCACCCGGCGAGAGCACCATCTGCCGGTAGGTGTCCGCGAACAGCCCCTCCGCCTTCCCGCCCCCCAGCGTCCGCTCCGCCTCGACGGGGTCGGTGAGCAGCGCGCGCAGCCGGGCAGGCGCCACGCCCGGGTTGTCCCCGAGCACGTCGGCGACGAACAGCCGCGCCCCGGAGGGCAGCCGGTCGGGTGCCGCGGCGCGCTCGTCGGCGGTGCGCAGATCGACGACGGTACGGATGCCGAGCGCGGCCACCTGCGAGTCATGCGCCGCGTCGAGCCCGCTGAGCTGCCCGGACCGCAGCACGACACCCGCCCGGACCCGGTGATCCGGGCCCAGGGCGATGCCGCCCAGGTCGCGCAGGTTGAGGACGGTGGTTGCCGGGACGGCCCTGGCGGTCTGCACGATGAACTTCCCCTTTTCCCGACGGGTATCCGAATTCATTCGGCCTGGCCGGATCCAACGTCGCACGCAGTCGGGAAATCGACAAAGTAAAACGCCGGACGGTATCGATCGGGGGGCACCGGCGACGACAACGGAAAATGTGAAATCGCAACCGCCCCCAACCAGGTCAGGGGCACACCACACCAATAGCGGTGTCCTTTCCGGAGGACCGCCCTAAGGGCAACGCCGATCGGAGCGTGGACCGGCAAGAAGGCCCCTCGAATTCCAGGCCCCGCGGTTCCCGCGGGGCCACTGGACGGGCCGGCTCCACGGAATCCTCCCCAGCCCGCGGGGCCGGTCGTCTACGCGACGGTGGGTGAAGGATCAAGTGCGCTCCGGAGAGGGCAAGGTCACAAGGGGAACCCATGCTCCTCCCCAGCGCCCTGACCTAGCATCTGGGCATGACGGTCCTGCCTGCCGACGGGCTTTCGTTGGCCGCCGAATTCCCTGCCCCCGCCCATGAGCACTGGCAACGCCTCGTCGAAGGCGTGCTGCGCAAGTCGGGCAAGGACGTCGAGGGTTCGGCCGCCGAGGAAGCACTGTCCACCACGGTGGAGGACGGGCTCATCACCCGCCCCCTCTACACCTCGCGCGACAGCGCGCCCGATGCCGGATATCCGGGCTTCGCCCCCTTCACCCGCGGCAGCAAGCCCGAGGGGAACGCGGCGGGCGGCTGGGACGTACGGCAACAGCATGCCCTCGCGGATCCCGCGCGTCTCAACGAGGCGGTGCTCGCCGACCTGGAGAACGGCGTCACCTCGCTGTGGCTGGCCGTGGGCGGTGCCGCGGGTGTTCCGGTGTCCGCGCTGGCGGGGGCCCTGGACGGCGTCTACCTCGATCTGGCTCCCGTGGTGCTCGATGCCGGAGGTGAGACCGACGCCGCGGCCACGGAGCTGCTGCGGATCTGCGCGGAGCGGGGCGTCGACGCGCGAAGCGTGCGCGGCAATCTCGGCGCGGACCCGCTCGGGCTGGCTGCCCGCACCGGCGCCGAGCCCGATCTGCCGGCCGCGGTCCACTGGGCGCGGCGGTGCGCACAGGAGTTTCCCGGGCTGCGGGCACTGACCGTCGACGGGCTGCCGTACCACGAGGCCGGCGGTTCGGCGGCCGAGGAGCTGGGTGCTTCGCTGGCGACCGGTGTCGCCCTGCTGCGGGCACTGACGGATGCCGGGCTGTCGGTCGAAGAGGCCTGTGGGCAGATGGAGTTCCGGTACGCCGCGACCGCCGACCAGTTCCTCACCGTCGCCAAGCTGCGGGCCGCTCGCCGGCTGTGGTCCCGAGTGGCCGAGGTGTGCGGGGCCGCCGGGGCCGGTGCCCAGCGCCAGCACGCGGTGACGTCGTCGGTGATGATGACGCGGCGTGATCCCTGGGTGAACATGCTGCGCACAACGCTGGCATGTCTGGGGGCGGGTGTCGGCGGCGCCGACTCCGTCACCGTGCTGCCGTTCGATCACGCGCTGGGCCTGCCGGACGCGTTCGCCCGGCGCATCGCCCGCAACACGTCGACGATCCTGCTGGAGGAGTCGCACCTGGCCCGGGTCATCGACCCGGCGGGAGGTTCCTGGTACGTCGAGCGGCTCACCACCGAACTCGCCGACGCCGCATGGTCGTTCTTCCAGGAGATCGAAGGCTCCGGCGGCCAGGCCGCCGCCCTTCGCTCCGGGATGATCGGCGAGCGTCTCGCGGCCACCTGGGCGGCGCGCAGCAAGGATCTGGCGCGCCGCAAGGAGCCGATCACCGGAGTCAGCGAGTTCCCGCAACTGTCGGAGCGGCCGGTCGAGCGCGAACCGGCCCCGACCGGAACGGCCGCGGCCCCGGGCGGTCTGCCCCGGGTCCGCCGTGACGAGGCGTTCGAGGCGCTGCGCGCCCGGTCGGACGCGCACCTCGCGGTGACCGGGGAGCGCCCGAAGGTCTTCCTCGCCGCGCTCGGCCCCGCCGCGGCGCACACCGCGCGGGCGTCGTTCGCCGCCAACCTCTTCCAGGCGGGCGGTATCGAGCCGGTCCACGACCCGGTGTCGGTCGACGCGGCTTCGGCCGCCGACGCGTTCAGGGCCAGCGGCGCGGCCGTGGCGTGCCTCTGTTCCAGCGACGCGCTCTACGCCGAGCAGGCCGGGGCGGTCGCCGAGGCGCTGGGATCGGCAGGTGCGCTGCGCGTGTTCCTCGCCGGCCGGCCCGCCGGGTACGCCGGCGTCGACGAGTACGTCTTCGCGGGCTCCGATGTGGTGGCCGTGCTCTCCTCCCTTCTCGACCGTATGGATGTGGCGTAATGCGTATCCCTGACTTCTCCGGCATCGAGCTCGGTCCGGGTGCCGCCGCCGAGGTGTCCGAGGAGCGGTGGCGCACCTCGGTGAAGGAGTCCTCCGGCAGTTCCGACGACGATCTGCTGTGGGAGACCCCGGAAGGCATCGGGGTCAAGCCGCTGTACACCGGGCACGACCTCGAAGGGCTCGACTTCCTCGGTACGTATCCGGGCATCGCTCCGTATCTGCGGGGACCGTACCCGACGATGTACGTCAACCAGCCCTGGACGATCCGTCAGTACGCCGGGTTCTCCACCGCCGAGGAGTCCAACGCCTTCTACCGCCGCAACCTCGCGGCCGGGCAGAAGGGGCTCTCCGTCGCCTTCGACCTGCCGACCCACCGCGGATACGACAGCGACCACCCGAGGGTGACCGGTGACGTCGGCATGGCGGGCGTGGCGATCGACTCGATCTACGACATGCGGCAGCTCTTCGACGGCATCCCGCTGGACCGGATGTCGGTGTCGATGACGATGAACGGCGCGGTGCTCCCCGTACTGGCGCTGTACATCGTGGCCGCGGAGGAACAGGGCGTAGGACCCGAGAAGCTGGCCGGAACCATTCAGAACGACATTCTGAAGGAGTTCATGGTCCGCAACACCTACATCTATCCGCCGAAGCCCTCGATGCGGATCATCTCCGACATCTTCGCGTACACCTCCCAGAAGATGCCGCGCTACAACTCGATCTCCATCTCCGGCTATCACATCCAGGAGGCGGGCGCGACAGCCGATCTGGAGCTGGCGTACACCCTCGCGGACGGTGTGGAGTATCTGCGGGCCGGACGCAACGCCGGTCTCGACGTGGACGCGTTCGCACCGCGGCTGTCGTTCTTCTGGGCGATCGGCATGAACTTCTTCATGGAGATCGCAAAGTTGCGGGCGGCCCGGCTGCTCTGGGCCAAGCTGGTCAAGGAGTTCGAACCGAAGAACGCCAAGTCGCTTTCGCTGCGCACCCATTCGCAGACCTCAGGGTGGTCGCTGACCGCTCAGGACGTGTTCAACAACGTCACCCGGACCTGTGTGGAGGCGATGGCCGCCACACAGGGGCATACCCAGTCGCTGCACACCAACGCACTCGACGAGGCACTCGCCCTGCCGACGGACTTCTCCGCCCGGATCGCCCGGAACACCCAGCTGCTGCTCCAGCAGGAGTCGGGCACCGGCCGGGTGATCGACCCGTGGGGTGGCAGCGCGTACGTGGAGAAGCTGACGTACGACCTGGCGCGCCGGGCCTGGCAGCACATCGAGGAGGTCGAGGCCGCGGGCGGCATGGCTCAGGCCATCGACGCGGGCATCCCGAAGCTCCGGGTGGAGGAGGCCGCGGCCCGCACCCAGGCGCGGATCGACTCCGGGCGCCAGCCGGTGATCGGGGTGAACAAGTACCGGGTGGAGAGCGATGAGCAGATCGATGTGCTCAAGGTCGACAACTCGTCGGTGCGCGCCCAGCAGATCGAGAAGCTGCGCCGGCTGCGCGAGGAGCGCGACGAGTCGGCCTGCCGGGCCGCGCTGAACGCGCTCACGGCGGCGGCCGAGCGGGAGCCCGGCCCCGGTCTCGAAGGCAATCTGCTGGCCCTCGCCGTCGACGCGGCACGCGCGATGGCGACGGTGGGCGAGATCTCGGATGCCCTGGAGAAGGTGTACGGGAGGCATGCGGGCCAGATCCGTACGATCTCCGGTGTGTATCGCAACGAGGCAGGTGAATCCCCCTCCGTGGACCGGACCCGGGCGCTGGTGGACAGGTTCGAGGAGGCCGAGGGGCGCCGTCCGCGCATCCTGGTCGCCAAGATGGGACAGGACGGCCACGACCGCGGTCAGAAAGTGATCTCGACGGCCTTCGCCGACCTGGGCTTCGACGTCGACGTCGGCCCGCTCTTCCAGACACCGGCCGAGGTGGCGCGGCAGGCGGTGGAGGCGGACGTGCACATCGTGGGCGTCTCCTCGCTGGCCGCCGGGCACCTCACGCTGGTGCCGGCGCTTCGCGAGGAGCTGGCGGCCGAGGGGCGCGAGGACATCGTGATCGTGGTGGGCGGGGTGATTCCGCCGCAGGACGTCGAGGCGCTGCACGAGGCGGGCGCAACGGCCGTGTTCCCGCCCGGCACGGTCATTCCGGATGCCGCGTACGACCTGGTGACGCGGCTCGGTGCCGCGCTGGGTCACGAGCTGTGAGCCGCTGACCCGATGGCTCCGAAGATCGACATCGACAGTTACGTGAAGGGGGTACTCGACGGGAAGCGGGCACACATCGCGCGTGCCATCACTCTCGTCGAGTCCACCCGCCCCGATCACCGGGCGCTGGCCCAGCAGTTGCTGGGCGAGTTGCTGCCGCGCTCCGGCGCCGCCCGGCGGATCGGCATCAGCGGCGTGCCGGGGGTCGGGAAGTCCACCTTCATCGACGCCCTGGGCACCATGCTCACCGAGCTCGGTCACCGGGTCGCGGTGCTGGCCGTCGACCCGTCCTCCAGCCGTACGGGCGGCTCCATCCTGGGCGACAAGACCAGGATGGAGCGGCTCGCGGTGGACCCGGCGGCGTTCGTGCGCCCGTCTCCGACCGCCGGGACCCTCGGCGGGGTGGCCAAGGCGACCCGGGAGTCCATCGTGGTGATGGAGGCCGCGGGATACGACGTGGTGCTGGTGGAGACAGTGGGCGTCGGGCAGTCGGAGACGGCGGTGGCCGACATGGTCGACACGTTTCTGCTGCTGACGCTGGCCCGGACCGGCGATCAGCTCCAGGGGATCAAGAAGGGTGTGCTGGAACTGGCGGACGCGATCGCGGTCAACAAGGCGGACGGCCCGCACGAGCGCGACGCCCGCGCGGCGGCGCGTGAACTGGCGGGTGCGCTGCGGCTGATGCACCCGGTGGACGCGGCGTGGACCCCGCCGGTCCTCACCTGCAGCGCCCGTGATTCGGCCGGTCTCGACACGTTGTGGGAACGGCTGGAGCAGCATCGCGCGCTGCTGGAATCGACCGGCCGGCTCACCGCGAAGCGCCGTGATCAGCAGGTCGACTGGACCTGGACGATGGTGCGGGACGAGCTGCTGGAGAGTCTGCGCGGCCATCCGGAGGTGCGCGCGCTCACTCCGGAGCTCGAACAGCGGGTACGGGACGGCGAGTTGACGGCCACGCTGGCGGCCGAGCGGATCCTTGCCGCGTTCCGGGGTACGGCCTGATCCGGCTGAAGGCCGGTGGTCGGGGTCTCGCCCCGGCCACCGGACGGACCGCTCCTGCAGATCGAGCTGGTACTCGACCGACCTGTGCGCCGGCTCGTAGCCGAGCTCGTCGTTGATGCGCCGCATGTACGTATTGCTGTCGGCGGTGTCCGTCAGCAGCCCTTCCAGGCCCGGGTGGCTCTCGCGGGCGGGTGGCCGGCAGAACCACATCACTCGGCGGACGCCGCGGCAACCGGATATCGGGGGCTTCGTCCCCACCCCGGACCCCGAGCGCCGTGGTACCGTGCAGCCAGCACATGTGTCTGCCTCGTTTCGAGGCGCCGGTGCCGATTCACCTCTCCGAAGCCGCCGCGTCCATCTCCATTCGAGCGGCGATCCGGCTTTCTGCACCACCTCACCCAGCTCTGGCCAGGCTTTCTCCGTCCGAGCTTTCCCGCCCGTCGTGCGGGGCGTGACCTCGTCCGCCCGCGCCGTCCGGCCCCTTCGTTCGCCATGTCCGCGAAAGGACCGCTCTTCATGACCAGCACTCTCGAACACCCGCTCCTGAAAAAGGAGTTGACCACCGAGGAGGCCAGAGGTGTCCTCGACCTCACCCATCAGGGGAACGGCGCGCTGCGCGTCCGGGGCGGCCACCCCTCCCCCGGCGACGTGGTGGTCCCGGCCGCCCTGATCCGCCGTCACGGCCTGCGCCGGGGCGATGCCGTCGGGGGGCTCTGCGACCGGCCACGCACCCTGTCCACGGTGAAGCGGGTCAACGGCCGCTCCCCGCAGGCCCTTCGCGGCCGCCCGCACTTCCGCGACCTCACCCCGCTCCATCCCGGGCAACGGCTGCGGCTGGAGACACCGTCAGGCGGCCCCGCGATGCGGCTCGTCGACCTGGTCGCACCGATCGGCAAGGGGCAGCGCGGGCTCCTCGTCGCGCCGCCGAGGACCGGCAAGACGGTGCTGCTCCAGCAGATCGCCGCCGCCGTCGCCGCCAACCACCCCGAGTGCCATCTGATGGTGGTACTGGTCGACGAACGTCCCGAAGAAGTCACCGACATGCGCCGGTCCGTACGGGGCGAGGTGCTCGCCTCGACGTTCGACCGGCCCGCCGAGGAGCACATCGCACTCGCCGAACTCGCGGTCGAACGAGCCAAGCGGCTGGTCGAACAGGGCCAGGACGTCGTCATCCTGCTCGACTCCCTCACCCGGCTGTGCCGCGCCCACAACAACGCCTGCGCCGCGGGCGGACGCACCCTCAGCGGCGGCGTGGACGCGGCCGCCCTGCTCGGCCCCAAGCGATTCTTCGGCGCCGCACGGCGCACCGAGGAGGGCGGCTCCCTCACCGTCCTGGCCACCGCACTGGTGGAGACCGGCTCCCGCGCCGACGACTACTTCTTCGAGGAGCTGAAGAGCACGGGCAACATGGAGCTCCGGCTCGACCGCCGGCTCGCCGAGAAGCGCATCCACCCGGCCGTGAACATTCCGGCGTCCGGCACCCGGCGCGAGGAACTCCTCGTGCCGGCGGGCGAGTTGCGAGTCGTACGGGGCCTGCGGCGCGCGCTGCACGGCAGGGACCCGCAGAACGCGCTGGAGACACTGCTCGACCGGATCCGCCGCACCCCGAACAACGCGGCCTTTCTTCGCGCCGTCCACCGCACCGTGCCGGAGACCTGAGCCCGCACGGGCGGCCCCGGCCCCGCGCAATGGCATGGCTGGGCCATCGCGTGATCCGCGCCTCGCGAACACAGGGAGAGCAGCCACGTGGAATTCCGCCGGCCGGGTGCGGGCAACAGCCGACCCGGCCGGCCTTCTCCGCCCCGGCCCCCTCAGTGAGCGGGGCCGGGGCGGAGCAGTGCGCGGTCAGGTGCCGGTGTGCAGCGAGGCGGTGTGCTCGCGGACCTGCGCCGGTGTGAGGTAGGCGTCCGTGTACTCGAAGTCGCGCAGTTTGGCCGGCTGCCGGGACAGGAAGCCGGTGCGTACGAAGTCGTCGCCCGCGACCGCGTTGAGCACCCAGTTGGTCATGACACGTGCCTTGGCGACATTGGTGCGCAGCGCCGACCAGTGATATCCGCGGGCGACGGCCTGCGCGGGGACTCCGTGCAGCTCGACGCCGAGCGGCTTGGAGACCGCGTCCTTGCCGCCGAGGTCCACGACGAGGCCGAGGTCCTTGTGGACGTACGGCTTCAGCGGCTGGTGGCGCAGGGTCGCGATGAGGTTGTCGGCAAGCCTGCGGCCCTGGCGCGAGGCGTGCTGTGCGGTGGGCGGGCAGACCGCACCGTCGCCCTTGCTGAGGTCCGGTACGGCCGCGCAGTCGCCGAGGGCGAAGACGCCGTCGAAGCCCGGCAGGCTCATCTCGGGGGTGACGGCCAGTCGGCCACGTACCGTCTCCGCGTCGAGCGTGGTGACCAGCGGGCTCGCGGTGACACCCGCCGTCCAGATCAGGGTCCGGCAGGGCAGCACCCGGCCGTCGGAAAAGGTCACCTTCTCCGGAGCGGCCTCGGCGATCGAGACGCCGAGAGACACCTCGATGCCGCGGGCGCGCAGCACCTCCAGGGCGCTCCGGCCCAGCTTGTCGCCCAGCTCGGGCATCAGCTTCGGAGCGATGTCGATGAGGTGCCACTTGATGAGCTTCGGGTCGAGCCTCGGGTATTGCCTGACCGCGTTGGTGGTGAGGCGCTGCAGACAGGCGGCCGTCTCGGTACCGGCGTAGCCACCGCCGACCACCACGAACTGCAGGCGCGAGGCTCGTTCGTTCTCGTCGTGGCTGGCGTCCGCGAGATCGAGCTGGGCGATCACGTGGTCTCGTACGTAGGCGGCCTCGGCCAGTGTCTTCATGCCCCGCGCGTTGTCCACCAGACCGGGGATGTCGAAGGTGCGGGTGACGCTCCCGGCACTGAGCACGATGTAGTCGTAGGGCTCGTCGACGATCTCGTCGGTGATCTTGCGGATGATGCAGATCTTCGCCTTGGGATCCACGCCGATCGCCCCGCCCGGGATGATCCGGGTGCGGTGCTTGCGACTGCGGCGCAGCGACACGGCGACCGACTGCGGGGTGAGCACGCCTGCCGCCACATGTGGCAGCAGGGGAAGGTAGAGCTGGTACGAGAACGGGGCGACGAGCGTGATCTCCGCCTCACCCGGGGCGAGCCCGCGCTCCAGACGGCGCACGCATTCCACTCCGGCGAATCCGGCGCCGACAACGAGGATCCTGGGTCGTGGCACAGTGTTCGTCCCTTCTCGGGCCTGTACGGTCATCCGTTCGCCTGCCGTAGCACGCGTCCGTCGTTCCATCTTCACGAGCCCGGGGCGAGTTCGCCTGCTGGGGACGGCGGACGGACGACGTCACCCGGTCAGCGGGTCAGCAGGGTGAGTGCGGTACAGGTGCCGCCGACCGCGCCGGCGAAGACGACACCGGCGGCCACGCAGCGTGCCCTGAGCAGGCGGTAGCGCGCCTCGTACTCGCCGCGCAGCGAGGTGGCGCGGGCGGAGATGCGGGCGAGCGTCGCCCGAGATGCGGCGAGGCGGTCGGCGGTGTAGACACGTTCCACGTCCTCGCGCTGGGCCGTGGTGAGCCAGGGCAGCTCGTCGCTGAAGCGGGCCGCCCGGCGGCGGGCCTCCTCGATCTCGGCGCTCCACAGCAGGTAGCCCTGCAGCTGGACCAGACCGCGGGCGCTGTCCTTGTCGGGGTCCACTCGCTCCTCCTCTCGCCGGGCCGCCGCGCTCAGGCCCGGTCGTCTCCCTCGGTCCGGGGCAGCTCCGTCGCCGGCCGGTTGAGGGCTTCGTCGAGCGCGCGGACCGAGGGGTGGTGCAGGTCGAAGGCCGGGGATTCGGAACGGATCCGCGGCAGGGTGAGGAAGTTGTGCCGCGGCGGCGGGCAGGAGGTCGCCCACTCCAGCGAACGGCCGTAGCCCCACGGGTCGTCGACCCCGACGTTCTTGCCGTACTTGGCGGTCTTCCACACGTTGTAGAAGAACGGCAGCATCGACAGACCGAGCAGGAACGAGGAGATCGTCGAGACCGAGTTCAGAGCGGTGAAGCCGTCCGCGGCGAGGTAGTCCGCGTATCGACGCGGCATGCCCTCGGCACCCAGCCAGTGCTGCACCAGGAACGTGCCGTGGAAGCCCACGAACAGCGTCCAGAACGTGATCTTGCCGAGCCGCTCGTCCAGCATCTTGCCGGTGAACTTCGGCCACCAGAAGTGGAATCCGGAGAACATCGCGAAGACCACGGTGCCGAAGACCACGTAGTGGAAATGTGCGACGACGAAGTACGAGTCCGAGACATGGAAGTCCATCGGCGGCGACGCGAGGATCACACCGGTCAGACCGCCGAAGAGGAAGGTCACCAGGAAGCCGATCGACCAGAGCATCGGTGTCTCGAAGGACAGCGATCCCTTCCACATCGTGCCGATCCAGTTGAAGAACTTCACACCGGTCGGCACCGCGATGAGGAACGTCATGAACGAGAAGAACGGCAGCAGCACACTGCCCGTGACGAACATGTGGTGCGCCCACACGGTGATGGAGAGGCCCGCGATGGCGATCGTCGCGCTGATCAGGCCGATGTAGCCGAAGATCGGTTTCCGGCTGAAGACCGGGATGACCTCACTGACGATACCGAAGAACGGCAGAGCGATGATGTACACCTCCGGGTGGCCGAAGAACCAGAAGAGGTGCTGCCAGAGCAGGGCGCCGCCGTTGGCCGGGTCGAAGACGTGCGCGCCGAACTTGCGGTCCGCCTCCAGCACCAGGAGGGCGGCAGCGAGGACCGGGAAGGCCATCAGGACCAGCACAGCGGTCAGCAGGACGTTCCAGACGAAGATCGGCATGCGGAACATCGTCATGCCGGGGGCGCGCATGCCGATGATCGTGGTGATGAAGTTGACCGAACCGAGGATCGTGCCGAAGCCGGAGAAGACCAGACCCATGATCCACATGTCGCTGCCGATGCCCGGTGAACGGACCGAGTCGGTCAGCGGGGAGTAGGCGAACCAACCGAAGTCCGCCGCACCCTGGGGGGTGAGGAAGCCGGCGACCACGAGGATCGAGCCGAAGAGGTACAGCCAGTACGCGAACATGTTCAGCCGCGGGAACGCCACGTCGGGTGCGCCGATCTGCAACGGCATGATCCAGTTGGTGAATCCGGCGAACAGCGGCGTCGCGAACATCAGCAGCATGATCGTGCCGTGGATCGTGAACGCCTGGTTGAACTGCTCGGGCGAGACGATCTGGATCCCCGGATGCGCCAGCTCGGCGCGCATGACCAGGGCCAGCACACCGCCGATGACGAAGAAGGCGAACGAGGTGACGAGGTAGAGCGTGCCGATCGTCTTGTGGTCGGTGGTGGTCAGCCACTTGATGACGACGTTTCCGGGTTCCTTGGCGTGGACGGGAAGCTCGTTCGCGTATGTCTCCTCTTCGTCGGCTGCCCCTGATGTGCCCGTCGTCGTCACTGGGACGCTCCTTCGATCGTCGTTCGCGGGTGGACCGAGCACCCGGCAGGGGCGCCGTTCCCACCGGGACGGCCGGCAGACCGGTCCCGCGCGCGTCACGCCAGATTCCAGGTGCAGCAAATCAGCCGCGGGGCCGCTGCGCGCGGCCCACCGCCCGCCGCCGCGTGACATTCACCCGTCAGGGCGTCCAGGGGAACAGGCCGTCTTTCAGGCCCTCGGTCCGCCGTGGGTCGGGGCGTCGTCGGCCGAACTCCGTTGCGGCGCGGTGTTGTTGACCGGCGTTCCGGTGGATGCCCCGGGCCGGGGCCGGGCGGTGGGCTTCCCCCGCCGCCGATCAGGCAAGCCCGCCCGTCGCCCGGACGTTCTGCCCTGTGATCCACCGGCCGTCGTGACCGGCGAGGAAGGCGACCACGTCGGCCACGTCCGCGGGTTCCCCCAGTCGGCGCAGCGGGGTCATGTCGGCGACTTCCTCCAGTGCCTGCGGCTGGTTGTTGCCGCGCAGCAGCTCGGTGTCGGTGGCGCCGGGCGAGACGGTGTTGACCGTGATCCCGCGGGCCCCGAGTTCGTGGGCGGCGACGGCGGTGAGCTGCTCGACGGCCCCTTTGCTCGCGGCGTAGGCGCAGATGCCGGGACCCGGCCGCGCGGTGTTGGCCGTGGAGATGTTGACGATGCGGCCGCCGTCGCGCATCCGTAACGCCGCGTGGCGGATCGTCATGAAGACCGCTCTGGTGTTGACCGCCAGGACCTGGTCGAAAACCGCCGGATCGGTGTCGGTGAGCAGGGCCGGGGCGGGGCAGAGAGCGGCGTTGTTCACCAGGATGTCCAGCCCGTCGAGCTCTTCCTCGGCGGCCGACATCAGGCGCTCGGGGCCGGCCGGGTCCGCGAGGTCCAGCCGGACGGCCCGGACCCGGCCGCCGTCGCCGCACACCGTGCGGATGACCTCGGCCGCGGCGTCGTCGTCGGCGGCGTAGTTGAAGACCACGTGTGCCCCGTCGCGGCACAGGCGCTCGACGATCGCGCGGCCGATGCCCCGTGATCCACCGGTGACCACGGCGTTCCTGCCTGTCAGCACGGCCTCCCCTTCCAGGGCACGGTTGGTCCGGTTCCAGGGCACGGTTGGTCCGGGCGTTCGAACCTACCGGTGGAAGGGCTCCATGGGGCCGATTTCGCGGAACCTCTTCGCGCCGGCGGCATGGCTGCGGTCCCGCTCCCGGACGCGGTACCGCCCCGGCCGGGCAGGCGCCGACCGGGGCGGGAGGGGTGGGGGGCGCCTGGTCGCGCCCCCCTGTGCAGCGTCTCGTCAGCCGATGGCCGCGATGGCCTGGACGAACGTCTTCGACGGGCGCATGACGGCCGAGGCCTTGGCCGGGTCGGGCTGGTAGTAGCCACCGATGTCGGCCGGGGAGCCCTGCACCGCGATCAGCTCGTCGACGATGGTCTGCTCCTGCTCGCCCAGCGTCTTCGCGAGCGCGGCGAACGCCTGCGCGAGCTGTGCGTCGTCGGTCTGCTGCGCCAGCTCCTGGGCCCAGTACAGGGCCAGGTAGAAGTGGCTGCCGCGGTTGTCGATGCCACCCAGCTTGCGGCTCGGCGACTTGTCCTCGTTGAGGAAGGTGCCGGTCGCGCGGTCGAGAGTGTCGGCGAGGATCTGGGCGCGTGCGTTGCCCGTGGTCGCCGCCAGGTGCTCGAAGCTGGCCGCGAGCGCGAAGAACTCGCCCAGGCTGTCCCAGCGCAGGTAGTTCTCCTTGACCAGCTGCTGGACGTGCTTGGGCGCGGAGCCGCCGGCGCCCGTCTCGAACAGACCGCCGCCGTTCATGAGCGGGACGATGGAGAGCATCTTCGCGCTCGTGCCCAGCTCAAGGATCGGGAACAGGTCGGTCAGGTAGTCACGCAGCACGTTGCCGGTGACCGAGATGGTGTCCTCGCCGCGGCGGATGCGCTCCAGCGAGTACGCGGTCGCCTTGACCGGCGACATGATCTCGATCTGCAGGCCGTCGGTGTCGTGGTCGGCCAGGTACTTCTTGACCTTGGCGATCAGCTGCGCATCGTGGGCGCGGTCCTCGTCGAGCCAGAACACGGCCGGGACGCCGGTGGCGCGGGCGCGGGTGACGGCGAGCTTGACCCAGTCCTGGACCGGCAGGTCCTTGGCCTGGCACATGCGGAAGATGTCGCCGGCGCTCACGGCCTGCTCCAGCACGACGTCGCCGTTGCCGTCGAGAACCCGCACCGTACCGGTGGTGGGGATCTCGAAGGTCTTGTCGTGGCTGCCGTACTCCTCGGCCTTCTGGGCCATCAGACCGACGTTCGGCACCGAGCCCATGGTCGACGGGTCGAAGGCGCCGTTGGCGCGGCAGTCGTCGATGACGACCTGGTAGACGCCCGCGTAGCTGCTGTCCGGCAGCACCGCGAGAGTGTCGGCCTCCTGGCCGTCCGGGCCCCACATGTGACCGGAGGTGCGGATCATGGCCGGCATGGAGGCGTCGACGATGACGTCACTCGGTACGTGCAGGTTGGTGATGCCCTTGTCCGAGTCGACCATGGCCAGCGCGGGGCCCTCGGCCAGCTCGGCCTCGAAGGAGGCCTTGATCTCGGCGCCCATGTGCGGCACCGAGTCCAGGCCCTTGAGGATGGCGCCGAGGCCGTCGTTCGGGGACAGACCGGCCGCGACGAGCACCTCGCCGTACTTGGCGAAGGTGTTCGGGAAGAAGGCGCGGACCACGTGGCCGAAGATGATCGGGTCGGAGACCTTCATCATGGTGGCCTTGAGGTGGACGGAGAACAGCACGCCCTCGGCCTTCGCGCGGGAGACCTGCGCGGTGAAGAACTCGCGCAGGGCGGCGACGCGCATGACCGCCGCGTCGACGACCTCGCCCGCGAGCACCGGCACCGACTCGCGCAGCACGGTGGTGCTGCCGTCGTCGCCCGCGAGCTCGATGCGCAGCGTACCGGCCTCGGCAATGGTCGTGGACTTCTCGGTGGAGCGGAAGTCGTCGACGCCCATGGTGGCGACGTTCGTCTTCGAGTCGGCGGACCACTTGCCCATGCGGTGCGGGTGCGCCTTGGCGTAGTTCTTGACCGAGGCGGGGGCACGGCGGTCGGAGTTGCCCTCACGCAGCACGGGGTTCACCGCGCTGCCCTTGACCTTGTCGTAGCGCGCGCGGACGTCCTTGTCCTCGTCGGTCTGCGGGTCGTCCGGGTAGTCCGGAAGCGCGTAGCCCTGCGCCTGAAGCTCGGCAATGGCCGCCTTCAGCTGCGGGATCGAGGCCGAGATGTTCGGCAGCTTGATGATGTTGGCCTCGGGCCGCTTGGCCAGCTCGCCGAGCTCGGCGAGCGCGTCGTCGATGCGCTGGCCCTCCTCCAGACGCTCGGGGAAGCCCGCGATGATGCGTCCGGCCAGCGAGATGTCACGGCTCTCGACATTGACCCCGGCCGTCGAGGCGTATGCCTGGATGACGGGCAGGAACGAATACGTCGCCAGGGCCGGAGCCTCGTCGGTGTGTGTATAGATGATGGTCGAGTCAGTCACCCTGTGCTCCGCTCCACGTCTGCAACATTGCTTGACATCAAGATATCTCGTGACCGCCCCGGCCTCGACAGGGCCCTGCCTTCGCCGGCGGCGGAGCGTGTCACCCCGGTCGCACCACGCACACCCGCCCCGGGGCGCGCTCACGTCCGCCGGTGCTCCCGGCGGGCAACCAGCAGGTGTCATACGGTGGTTGCCCCACCGCCTGCCAGAAGGAGTGCGCTCATGCCGGTCTCGCTGGGGCTCGGTCTTCCGCAGATGAAGCAGTACGACATCGGCCGCGATGTGGGCGCCGTGGCACGCGCCGCGGAGGAGATCGGCTACGACAGCCTGTGGGTCTTCGAGCGGATCATCTTTCCCGAGCCCGCCACGCAGGGGTTGTACGGCGTTCCGGGGCGGCCGTGGCCCGACCGGTACCGCAGCGTCGCCGATCCGCTGATCACGCTCGCGCTGGCCTGCGGGGCGACGAGCCGGGCCCGGCTCGGGACCAGCGTCCTGGTCGCGCCACTGCACCTGCCGTTCCAGCTGGCCCGTTCGCTCGCCTCGCTCGACGCCGCGAGCGGCGGCCGGGTGGTCGCGGGCCTCGGCACGGGCTGGTCCCTGGACGAGTACGCCGCCGCCTCGGTCGCCCCCTTCGAGAAGCGCGGCGCGGTCCTGGACGAGCTGCTGGACGTGTGCGCGGCGGTCTGGGGCCCGGACCCGGTCTCGTACGAGGGTGAGCTGACCACCATCGCCCCGTCCGAGGTCGGCCCGAAGCCGGCACGCCCCATCCCGGTCTATCTGCCGGCGAACAGTCCCCGGGCCACCCGCCGGCTGGTCGACCGGGCGGACGGCTGGATGCCGGTGGCCACGGGTGCCGCCCAGCTGGCCGAGCAGTGGAAGCGGGTCCAGGACCTGGCGGGCGAGCGCGGCCGGGAGCGTCCGGTCGGCGTCTGCGCCCGCGCCAACGCCAGGTACAGCGCCGGACCGGTCGGCGGTGCGGGCCGCGCCCCCTTCCACGGCAATGCGGCCCAGATCGTCGAGGACCTGGTGGCCCATGCCGCGACGGGCGTTCCGGAGATCCTGCTGGACCTCCAGGGCACGATGCGTGACGCATCGCAGCTGATCGACGTGGCGGCCGAGGTGTACGAGGCGGCGCGGGCGGCAGGCGTCTGACACCACGGCGCAGGAAGGGCCACGGCACGGGCAGGGCTTCGCGGACACGGCCCCGGCCCCGCCGGTTCCCCGGTCCCGGAGGCCACTGAGGAAGTGGACTCCCGTACCCGGCCGGACATCCGTTCAGCGACCTCCGACACAACGTGATACCCGGTCAGTAGAGTCGGCAGCGACTCGGCGAATCCAGCCCGGCCTGTGTGAACCCTGCTCGGTGCCGGACCTTCCCACCTCGCTAGGAGATACCGTTGAGGATGCTGATCAACGTCCCCGAAACCGTTGTCGCGGACGCACTGCGCGGTATGGCCGCCGCCCACCCCGAGCTGACCGTGGATGTCGAGAACCGTGTCGTCGTACGACGTGACGCGCCCGTGGCCGGGAAGGTGGCTCTGGTCTCCGGCGGCGGTTCCGGGCACGAGCCGTTGCACGCGGGGTTCGTCGGGCCCGGGATGCTCTCCGCGGCCTGCCCCGGCGAGGTGTTCACCTCGCCCGTGCCGGATCAGATGCTGCGGGCCGCCGCCGCGGTGGACAGCGGGGCGGGGGTGCTGTTCGTCGTCAAGAACTACACGGGCGACGTGCTGAACTTCGAGATGGCCGCGGAGCTCGCCGAGGACGAGGGCCTGCAGGTCACCCAGGTGCTGGTCAATGACGACGTGGCGGTGACCGACAGCCTCTTCACGGCGGGGCGACGGGGTACGGGCGCCACCCTGTTCGTCGAGAAGATCGCCGGGGCGGCGGCCGACGAGGGCGCGCCCCTGGAGCAGGTGGCAGCGGTCGCCAGGCGGGTGAACGAGGCGTCGCGGAGTTTCGGGGTGGCGCTCGGCGCCGTCACCACACCTGCCAAGGGCTCCCCCACGTTCGATCTGCCGCCGGGTGAGCTGGAGCTCGGGATCGGCATCCACGGCGAGCCGGGGCGGGAGCGACGGCCGATGATGACCTCCCGGGAGATCGCGGACTTCGTGGTGGACGCGGTGCTGGACGACCTGCGGCCGACCGGACCGGTGGTCGTGCTGGTCAACGGCATGGGCGCGACGCCGCTGCTGGAGCTGTACGGGTTCAATGCCGAGGTCCAGCGGGTGCTGTCCGAGCGGGGCGTCGTGGCAGCTCGTACGCTCGTGGGGAACTACGTGACCTCACTCGACATGGCGGGCTGTTCGGTGACGCTCTGCCAGGTGGACGAGGAACTGCTGCGGCTCTGGGACGCGCCGGTGGAGACGCCGGCGCTGCGCTGGGGCCGTTGACCAGCCCGTACCGCACGCCCGTCATGCTGGAGCGACAAGGAGATCATGTGCTTGACACCGACTTCTTCCACCGTTGGATGACCGCGTCCTCGGCCCTGGTGAGCCGTGAGGCGGACCGCCTGACCGCCCTCGACTCAGCGATCGGGGACGCCGATCACGGCAGCAATATGCAGCGCGGGTTCGCCGCGGTGACAGCGGCCCTGGACAAGGAGCCGCCGCAGACTCCGGGGGCCGTACTGATACTGGCCGGACGACAGTTGATCTCGACGGTCGGCGGTGCCTCGGGCCCGTTGTACGGGACGCTGCTGCGGCGTACGGGAAAGGCCCTGGGCGATGCCCCCGTCGTGGCCCCGGAGGAGCTGGCGGAGGCGCTCGGGGTGGGCGTCGCGGCCGTGGCGCAGCTCGGTGGGGCGCAGGCCGGGGACAAGACGATGCTCGATGCGCTGCTGCCGGCCGCCGAGGCGCTCGCCACCTCGTTCGGGGCGGCCCGGGAAGCGGCCGAGGCGGGGGCGCTGGCGACGGTGCCGATGCTGGCCCGCAAGGGCAGGGCGAGCTATCTGGGTGAGCGCAGCATCGGGCATCAGGATCCCGGGGCGACGTCCTCGGCCCTGATCATCGCCGCGCTGGCCGATACCGGAGCGGCGGACGGGAGCGGGGCATGAGCGACGGGAAGCAGGTCGGGATCGTGCTGGTGTCGCACAGCGGCCCGGTGGCCGAGTCCGTCGCAGAGCTGGCCAAGGGCCTTGCCGCGGGCGGCGCCACGGCTCCGGTGGCCGCCGCGGGTGGTAACCCCGCGGGTGGTCTCGGCACGAGTGCGGAGCTGATCGCCGAGGCCGCCAGGTCGGTGGACGGCGGGGCGGGAGTCGCGCTGCTGGTCGATCTGGGCAGCGCGGTACTCACGGTCAAGTCGATGCTCGCCGAGGGTGACGAGCTGCCGGACGGCTCGCGGCTGGTGGACGCGCCATTCGTGGAGGGTGCCGTGGCGGCCGTGGTCACCGCGTCGGCGGGCGGTGACATCGCGGCGGTGGAGGCCGCGGCGTCGGAGGCGTACGGGTACCGCAAGCTGTAGGCGAGCGGGGGCCGCCCCGCACCGTTTCGTGGTGCGGGGCGGCCCCGATGCGTACCCGGCCGCCGTGGCCGGACCGGCTTTCGGCCCTCAGGCTGCCGGCGCGGACCCGGCCGCCCCGATCCTGATCCGGGCCTGCTGTGTCGTGCCGTTGACCGTCACGGCGAGGGTGATCGTGCCGGGCCGCAACGCGGTGAGGGTGCCGGTGGACGGGTCGAGCACCGCCGTGTCGCGGTGCCGGGCGCCGTCGCGGTCACCGATGTGGACGTTCGGGGAGCCGGTCCAGTCCGCGGCCAGCGGGAAGCCGACCGGGACGCTGCGGGTCCCCTGGGTGACGGTCGCGGTGACCTTCGTACGGCCTCCGGTGCCGAGCACCGCGGGCGCGTCGATCGTCAGCGCGTCCACATGCGCGCGGGTCTGCACGGAGACCCAGTCGGGTCCGCCCTGCCAGGGCCGTTGTCGTGCGGCGGCCTGTGTGCCGTCGGAGACGCGGTCGGCGCCGACCAGCGACCAGCCGGTGAAGCCTCCGTCGTCCGCGGGCCCGGCCGGTGCCTTGCCGGAGTTGCCGTTGATCAGATACGGCACTCCGTCGACGTGCGAGGCATGGAAGACACCCACGTGGCTGCCGATGAAGGCCGCGCCCTTGCCCGTCGTACGGCGGAATTCGGCGAGCCACTGTTCGACCAGGGCCGCCTCCTTGCGGTCCCCGAGCTGGCTGCCCTTCTGCACGGTCGGGTCGCGCGGAGGCACGTGCTCGATCAGCATGAGCGAGTCGACGTTCCGGTCCTTCGCCGCCGCGTCCAGCTGGGCGCGGAGCTGCTCGATCTGGGCGAAGCCGCCGCCGCGCAGGCTGAGGCTCGATGTGTCGAGGGTGACGAAGCGGGTGCCCTTGTGGTCGAACGTCCGCTGGGCGGGCCCGAATTCGGTGATGAAGTTGTCGATCCTGCCGCCCATCACCTCATGATTGCCCGGCACGTAGTACCAGGGCAGCGAGTCGCCGAGTTCCTCGGTGAGGATGCGGCGGGCGAAAGCCAGGTCCGCGGGCGATCCCTCGTCGACGAGGTCCCCGTTGATGACCAGGAAGTCCGGGGCCGCCGCCTTGATCTCGCGCAGGGTGCGCCGTGCCTGGGCGACGATCGTGCTGTCCGGGTCGCGGGCGACGAACTGGGCGTCGGACATCACCGCGAACCGCCAGTCCCTGCGCCCGGTAACGGCCGCCGGGTCGATCAGCGGGTCGGCGGGTTCTGCCTGTTCGGGCAGGTCGACGGTGGGCGGCACCTGGGCGGTGAGGTCGTCGATCACGATCTCACCCGTGTACTGCTTGGCCGCACCGGTCTCCGCGAGGTAGAAGCGGGACACCGAGAGCGGCATGGCGGCCCCGGGCGGCACCGCGAAGGTGACCTGCCGCCAGCCGTTCCAGGTGACGTACGGTCCGCGCAGCAGTTGGTCGGAGCCTGCCGCGTCCTTGAGGTGCAGGGTCGGCCAGGCACCCTGGCCGTCGCCCTTGATCCACAGCTTGAACGACTGGGGCTGGCCGGGCACGGCGACCGGCTGGGGCGGGGCGGCGTAGGCGGCGCGGGTGGCGGTGGACCGGGTGAAGTCGTAGCTGAGTTCCAGTCCGGTGCCGGTGTGACCGTCGGGGGTGGCCTCGAGCGATCCGTCCGCGCGGGCCTGGCTGAACTTCCAGGACCCGGCGTCATCGAAGGAGGAGACGGCCTGCTCGGTGAGGCCGACGCTGACGGCGAGAACGGTGCTGGTGCCCGCGACGGTCGCCTTGATCTGTCCGGCGCCGGAGCCGGTGCGCGAGGCGACGCTGAAGGAGCCCTGTCCGTCGTCGCGGATGTCGAAGAGGTTGTGGTCGTAGTCGAGTGCGATGTCCCGCGGCTCGACGGGGGCGCTGGTGCCGTGGGCGTCGAGCCCGACGATGCCGAAGGTGCCGGTGGCCCCGGCGTCGGCGAGGCCCACCCGCTCGGTGGTGGGCCGGATCCGGGCCAGCTTGTCGAGGACGGTCAGGGACGTGCTCCCGCGCGCCGTTCCGTGTTCGGCGCGTACCTCGGTGGTACCGCTGCGGTGTGCGGTGAAGAGCCCGTGGCCGTCGACGGTGCCGACGGAGCCCCGCGCGGTGTGCCAGCGCGGTGTGCCCTGCGCCGGGCCGTACGTCTCGTCGTATCCGGTCGCGGTGAGGCGTCGGGTGAGGCCGGGGAAGACCCGGTCGGGGTGGCCGCCCTTGACGGGGTCGACGCCCGGCGCGGAGCCGGCCGGCGTGCGGGGCTGGACCCAGTAGCCCTTCAGCCGTCCGCTGCCGTCGGGGGCGGTGAGCGCGAGGCCGTTGGGGACGGTGCGTTCGCTGCCGTCGGACGGGCTGTTCTCCACCCGGAGCGTGTCGCTGCCGGGTGCGCGGGCGACGAGGGTCGACGAGCCGCCGCCGTCCAGGTTGAGTGCGCTGTACGAGCCGGCGCGCTTCATCATCAGGGCGAGTTCGGTGAGGGTGACGCCGCCGCTGTCGGCCTGCCGTCCGTCGACGGTGAGGATCTGCATGGTCCGGCCGTCCTCGGAGAAGCCGACGGCGGTGCGGGGTGCGGCGGTGTTGTTGCCCTCGCCGTCGTGGTTCTGCGCCACTCCGTCGACGACGAGGAGTTCCCGGCCGCCGACGGCGGTGCGCGGCACGGCCCCGCCGTCGGTGCGGGCCCGGTAGGTCAGGGACACCGGGTCGCCGGGCTTCAGGGCGTCGAGTGCGGCGGCTCCGGCCTCACGGCCGACCAGGACGGTGGTGCCGTCGGGGACGGCCCCCGATCCGGGGGCGTGCGAGACGGAGACGACCTTGCCGTCCCGTACCACCGCTTCGGCGACCGGGGTCGCGTTGTCGACGGTCAGGGACCGGTCGGCGGTCCCCCAGGCCGAGGTGTACGCGCCCACTTGGCCGGCCGGCACGTTGGCCGCGTTGTACGCGGCGAGCGGCCGCTGCCCGGCGGGCAGGGTGAGTGTCCCCTCGAAGTACAGGTTCAGGATGCGGCCCGCGCTGTCCGGGCCGATGCCGACGGCGCGGTTGATCCCGGGGGCGGGCGACTGGACCGTGGCTCCGTCCTTGATGCCGATCCCCTCGGGCGCGCCGGTCTGGTTGATGTCGAAGAAGTCGCCGTTGATCGCGGCGACGGTGCGCCGGCCGCGGCCCGCGTCGTGTCCGGCGGCCAGTTCGGAGACGGTGTGCCGCCCGGAGACCTTGCCGGAGGAGAGGTAGTCGGCGCGTACGCCGCTGCCGGCGAGGTCGACCGAGAGGTTGTCGACCCGCAGCCACTTGTCGGACTCCAGCCGGTCGTACGAGCTGAGGCGGACGCCCGGGGCGATCGGGCGGGACGTACGCGCGGTCTCGATGCCGTCGCCGTCCACGACCGACCGGGGTGCCCCTGCCGCGTTGCTCGCCGGTGGCGGGGCGACCGGTCTGAGGATCTCGGCGGCGGTGCGGGGGCGTGGATCCTGGGTCGGATCGGCGAGTGCGGGCGAGATCGCGCCGATGGTCATGGCGGACACCGTCGCGAGCAGCACGAGCGGGCGCGCGATCGTCCGGTTTCCTCGCGCGGCCCTCCCACGCGGTGTGGTTGTCCTGCCGACTGTGCCAAGGCCCACAAGTCCTCCTGGGATTTTGATGGTTGCGCGGCCCGGTCCGGGCAACGGCGCTGTCGGCGGACAGCATGGCCGCGTGCGCAACCCGGCACCAGGGGGCGTCGGGAACCTCACGGCGAACAGGACGCGTCGGCTCGATGACGGCAATGATCAAACGGGCAGGGGTGTCGTCCGTGGCTGTGTGCCCGGCCGGAACGCAGACTTGACGGCATGCCATCTCAGCAGCGCGCCAGGCGCAGTGCGGGCCTTCTCCTGTTCCGACGGTTGAGCGAGGCCGGTTTCGAGGTACTCATCGGGCACATGGGCGGCCCGTTCTGGGCGGGTCGCGAGAGTGCGGCCTGGTCGATCCCCAAGGGGGAGTACGGCCCCGAGGAGGAGCCGGCGGCCGCCGCTCGCCGTGAGTTCACGGAGGAGTTCGGGAGTCCGGTGCCGGACGGCGAGTGGGTGGCGCTGGGCGAGGCGCGTCAGTCCGGCGGCAAGAGCGTGACCGTGTGGGCGCTGGAGGCGGATCTCGATGCCGCCTCGGCCGTCCCCGGGACGTTCACCATGGAATGGCCGAGGGGGTCTGGTGTGCTGCGGGAGTTCCCGGAGGTCGACCGGTTCGCCTGGTGCACGCCCCGGGAGGCGGCGGAGCGGCTCGTCACGGGACAGCGGGTCTTCCTCGAGCGGCTGCGGGAACACCTGGCGCAGGGGCGGGTGACGCCTGGTCAGGAGGGGTGCTGAGCGGACCGCAGGACGACCGGGCGGCAGGGATCAGCCGGTCGGTGGTGGGCATTCCCGCCCTGCGCCGCCTCGATGCTGCTGTGCAGATCGCTCGTCGCGTCGGGCGCGGCGGCGCCGGAGACGAAGGCAGGCGGCGAGAGGCGGCTGCGGCACGGCCGACGCGGGGCCGCGAGGCGCGCAAGGGAAAGCGCGCTACCGGCCGGCGCCACCGGGCAGGCGGATGACGGCGCCGCCGCCGTCGAGGTCGACGGTGGAGCGGTGGGGCGGCGCCCCGTCCTCCTCGTCGTCGCGCATCAGCAGGGCGCTCTGGCGCTCCTTGAGTTCGCTCTGCTTCCCCGGCGAGCTACGGGACGGCCACCGGCGCCCTGCGGCCGGCCGCCGAACACCTCGGCTCACCGACCGCTGAACGTCTCGGCCGCCCGGCGGGCGCCGCGGCCTGTGGCCATGGGCCGGTCGAGGCCGCCGGCCGTTGTCCGGCGCAGGGCGAGCGCGGCGATGTCGTCGCGCCGCACGCCTCCGGAGAAGGAGTCGAGATCGGCATTGAGCGCCTCCAGCACCTCGTACGGAGCCCGCTCCGCCCAGCGGCCCAGCCGGGCGTCCAGCGGGTAGAAGGCACCGGACGCGTCGCGCGCCTCGGTGACCCCGTCGGTACAGATCAGCAACGTGGCGCCCAGCGGAAAGTCCAGCCACTCGGCGGCCCGCGCCTCGCGGGCGAGTTCCGCCAGGCCCAGCGGGACGGAGGTGCGGCTCAGCGGCACGGCACCGGCCGCGCCGTCGTGCAGCAGCCGCGGCAGCAGATGGCCGCAGTTGACGGCCTCGACCCGGTCGCTCCCGTCGAAGCCGAGCACCAGGGCGGTGACGAAGCGTTCGGTCTCCCCGGTCTGGGCGGAGAAGACGTTGTGCCGGGCGACCGCGTCCTCCAGGGCGTCGACCACACCCGTCAGCACGGGCTCGCGGATGGCCGCCTCCCGGAACGCTCCGAGCACGGCGAAGCCCGCCCCGATCGCGGGGAGGCCCTTGCCCTGGACGTCGCCGATGATCACTCGGGTTCCGTAGGGCGACTGCACGACCTCGTAGATGTCGCCGCCGACCAGACGGTCCTCCTCGATCGGCGTATAGATGCCGTGGACGAGGATCTGGTCGGTCAGGATGGGCAGCGGGCGCAGGATCTGGCGCTGGAGCGCGCCGGCGGCCGAGCGCAGCCTGGCTATCTGCGTGGCGTGGCGGATCCGCAGCGCGCAGGCGCCGACACCCAGGCCGCAGGCCAGCGCGGTGACGATCACGCCGGTGATGATGTCCCAGGGCGTGCCGCCGTACGCCAGATGCGAGCCGACGACGACGAGCATGATCAGGGTGGACACGCCCATCGTCTGCCGGATCGTCCCGAAGACCGAGACGAGTGCGGGCACGACCACCAGCAGTGGTACGAGGCGCAGGTCCTGGCCGGTGTGGAGGTCCAGCAGGACGACCAGGGACGTGAGCAGGGCCAGTCCGCCGAACAGCGCGAGGTTCCCGACGCGTGGCGCGTGGACGGCCGCCTCCCCCGGGTCCGCCCCGGGGAGCGCCGCTCCACTTGTCGCAAGCCGGCGCTGAAGCCCGATCGCCACTGCCACTCCTCCCGGGACCTGCCGACCCGGTGCCGGCGTTCGGTTCCAGTGCACCCGCTCCAAGGGGGTGGCACACGAGGCTTACGGCCTCTCGGGCCGCGCCGAAGGTCCCGAGACGGGAGACGGCAGTGTCCTTCGGCCCACGATCGGTGGGCCGAAAGTCCCGAATCGCGGTTCAGCGCGCGGCTGCCGGGCGGGCCTCACGGTCGCCGCAGACGCCGCCGGGGCGGGCAGCCGCGTCGACAGCGGTTGCGGGACGAGCGCCGAGAGGAAGGGGGTCCGGCGGCGGAGCGCGAAGCCCAGCGACTCGTAGAGCCGGACGGCGTACGTGTTGGAGGCGGCGGCGCCAGTCGACCGGATTGACCCCGGCGGCCCGTACCGCGACGAGCAGCTCACCCGGGCCCGGCACCGGCACGTCCTGCTCGATGAGGCTCTCCGCCCGGTCCGCCGTTGCGGGTGAACACGTATGCCTTGGGCATGAGCTTCCCTCTCTCCTGTTCACGGCACCGGCGGCCGGCCAGGTCACCGATCGCCACAGCAGCTGGAAGGCCCTCGTCCGGGCACGTATTCCCCGGGGTCGGAGTGTTCACGGAACGCAATGAATCAGCGGACCGCGGTCAGCGCCTGAGCCTGTTCATTCAGTGCCTGAGGCTTCTCATCAGGTCACGCATGTCGCTGATCATCGCGGACCGGTACGGGGACAGATCGGATGTGTCCGGCCCGTCGCCGGTCGGGACCTCGCCCTCCCCGCTGTCGAACTGCGCGTAGGCGGCGAGGCTCAGCGAGAGGACGGCACCGCCCTCCCGCACCCGCAGCTCCGCGTTGCCGTCGTTCTGCGTCAGCAGGTACGCGCTGTCGCCGAGGTTCGGAACCTTCTCCACCTTCACTTCGGCGTCGATGCCGGAGTCGGTCACCCCGCGCATCGCCTCGAACTCGGCCGTAGGGTCGGACTTCTTGTGCAGTGCCACCGTGACGCCGACGGAGTATTCGGTGGACCAGCGGCTCCGGACCGGCTTCTTCGCGGCTGGTGGCCGGAGGGAGATTAAGCACTTCGCCCGGTCCAGGGCCGGGTCGTTCACCAGCGCCAGTTCGATCCCGGATGTCCTGTCCTTCGGTGCCGTCGCCGCGCCTATCGCCTTCAGCCGCACGGTCGGGCACGGGTCGCCGTCCAGCCGGTAGCCGTGCAGGTCCGGCACCGGCTCGCCGACGGGATACAGGCACAACGCGCCGGCCCACACGGCCGAAGCCAGTACGGCTCCGCCCAGCGCCCACAGCCACGGGCGGCGCTGCCGTGGCCCCGGGGGCCTCCGGTCGAAGCCGCCCACCACCTCGTCCGCCCCGACCGCACCGAACTCGTCCACCATCTCCGGCTCGGAAATCATCTGTGCCCCCTCGGCCATGCCCTGTGTCCATCACATGATGGCCCGCCCGGTGACAGGTGGACCGGCGAACCTGCGAAGATGTCGCGGCCCCGCTGATCGGCACCGCCGGGGCAGGTTTTCGGGTGACAACGGTGCACGGGCAGGGGGACACATGGGAGCGTCGGGCGCCGTGGTGAGGCGCGGGCTGCTGTTCGGCATCCGGGCCGGGGCGATTCCGGCCGGGATCTGTGCCGTGCTGTGGGCGGTGATCGCCCTGGCGGGGCTGTTCGGCGGGCCGGTGGGGAGTTCCTTCGACAAGCCCCTGGCGGGCGCCGTCGCCGTACTGGGTTCCCTCGCCGTGGGGGCGGGGCTGGGCCTGGTGACGGGTGTGGTGCTGGCACTCGTGCCCCCATGCGTGCTCGGCTCCGCTCTCCTGCGCGGGCTGACCTGTTTCGTGGTGGGGGCCACGCTGTCCGCGGGCGAGGTAGTGGTGATGGACGTGTCGTCCGAGGGCGGTTACGGAGAGATCTTCGTGGCCCTGCTGGCCATGCCGGTGGTGGGAGCCGTCACAGCGGCGCGCAGCCGGTCCATCGCGGCCGCCCGTCTCGGTCCGGCGGACCGCGTGTGAGGTGGTGAAGCGCGTATACCGTCCTCTGACGGAAGTTGGCGTCTTTCTCCCGAACGCGCTCCGCCACAGTCCGAGCACCGTCGATTTCGACTCAACTACCGCTGGATATGCGTCGGTCGGTCCCCATTGCCTGTCGGTTGTGGCAGTCTGTTGAGCAACCGCCCCACCGGGCTCCCCCGTACCGGTGGGGCGGTTCCGCTGTCCCGCGCCCGACCGCGGGGACCTGACGGGGGATCAGGGCGATTCCCGGCCACAGCTGCCGTGCGGCCTGATCAACTTCCGCTCTTCCGCATGGGATTCACCTTCGGGGGCAGGTGCATACACCTCATGGGCCACGACCAGGGGAGTGTGACGAGATGACGGCGCATACTGCGCGGACCGCCGGTACGCAGCGGGCGGAGAGTGTCCTCCCGATGCCAGTGGACGGGCCGGCCGACACCGGCGCGGACCCGGCGGCCGACGCCGTGCCCGCCGAGGTCGGAGAAACCGGCGGCCTGCCGTGGATCGAGGACGCGGGGAAGATCGCCCCAAGTGACGCGCGCGAACTGTCCAGGCTGTTCTTCCGCCGCCTCCAGACCCTGGAGGAGGGGACGCCCGCCCATCAGTACGCGCGGAACACCCTCATCGAGATGAACCTCTCCCTCGTGCGGTTCGCAGCCGGAAGGTTCCGCAACCGGGGCGGCGGCGACATGGAGGACATCGTCCAGGTCGGCACCATAGGGCTGATCAAGGCCATCGACCGGTTCGAGCTCTCCCGCGAGGTCGAGTTCACCTCGTTCGCCGTCCCGTACATCACCGGGGAGATCAAACGATTCTTCCGCGACACCACCTGGGCCGTGCATGTCCCGCGCCGGCTGCAGGAGTTGCGGGTCGACATCGCCAGGACCAAGGAGTCGCTCGTCACGGAACTCGACCGCGAGCCCACGGTCCCGGAGCTGGCCGAGCAGATGGGGCTGAGCGAGGACGAGGTCAACGAGGGCATCGTGGCGGCCAACGGGTATGCGGCGGGCTCGCTGGACATGCCGGCCGATCCGGCGGAGACGGGACGGCGGCACGCTTCCGGACGCACCTTCGCCGATGTCCTGGGCGGTCCGGACCCCGCCCTGGAGACGGTCGAGAATCTGCATGCGCTCGCGCCGCTGCTGGGCTGTCTCGACGCCCGCGAGCGCCGCATCATCGACATGCGTTTCGGCCAGGAGATGACACAGTCCCGGATCGGCGCGGAACTCGGCATCTCGCAGATGCATGTGTCGCGACTGATCAGCAGGATTCTGCGAAAGCTCCGCAGCGGAATGCTCGTCGAGGAGTGACCCCGGCCTCCCGGGGCCCTCGTCCGGACCATGACGGCCCGGCCCGCGGGGCGGGCTCAGTCGCCGTCCTTCTCCGGGGCGCGGCCCGCGTAGTAGGTGGCGATCATGTCCTCGTCGCCGTGTCCCTCGGCCTCGGCGCGCAAGAAGCGGTCGGCCGACGCCGCGACCAGGTCCAGCCGCACCCCCGAGGACCGTGCCGCGTCCAGGATGAGACGGGTGTCCTTGAGCGCATTGGACAGGGTGAAGCTCGGGGTGAGGTCGCCTGAGAGGACCGCGGCGGACTTGCCCTGCAGATAGGCGGAGTCCAGCGAGCCGCCCTTCATGGCGTCGAGGAAGGTCTGCGGGTCGACGCCCAGCCCTTCCGCGAGGTTGAGGCATTCCGCGATGTTGTTGACCATGGTGATCACCCAGGTGTTCACCACGAGCTTCAGCCGCGAGGCCGCTCCCGGGACCTCGCCGACCCAGACCGTGCGCTGCCCGATCGCGTCCAGCACGGGCTCGGCCTTCGCGCGGACGGCGGAGGGACCGGAGACGAATACGGTCAACGCACCTTGTTCCGCAGGCTGTTTGGTACCGGCGACCGGCGCGTCGAGATAGACGGGGCCCAGGTCCGCGGTGCGCTGCGCGAGGTCGGCGGTGGCTTCGGGCCCCACCGTCGAGCTCTGGAGCAGGACCTGACCGGCGTGCAGTCCCCCGGCCGCGGCGGCGAGCGCGGCGGCGACGGAGGGGCCGTCGTTCAGCATGGTGAGGACGACATCGGCACCGCGTACGGCCTCCTCCGCCGTCTCCGTGACCGTGGCGCCGTCGACGACGAGCGGAGCCGCCTTGGACTGCGTACGGTTCCAGGCGCGGACGTCGAGACCGGCTCTCAAGAGGCTCCGGGCCATTCCCGATCCCATGATTCCGGTGCCGAGAACGGCGACGACCGGCCGCTGCGGTGCGGCTTCGGCAGTCTTCGGTGTCATACGGGGCTCCCTTCATGGGCCGCGCCGGGTCGGCTCGCGGCACTGTGGCTCCTCAGGATTGCCGGAGCGCGCCTTCGAGGACGGCAGCGTGCACTGCCCTGGCGAGTCGCGCGCCCCAGCGGGAGCGCGGTCCCGCGAAGGGTTCGGCGGGGGCCGGTCCCGGAGAGGGCGCGGCGACGCAGACGGCGTCCGTGGGGGTGCCCGAGCAGTCGAGCCCGGCGTCCAGTAGCGCCTGGACTTTTGCCTCGGTGGCCGTGGCGACGGCGTTGACGAGTGCGGCGTCGGACAGCGGCACGGGGAGGGTGACGACGATGTTCACGGTGCCCGGACGCGGCGGCCCCGGTGTGCCCTGCGCCGGGGCGGCGGCCCAGCCGCGTACGCCGAGTCCGCAGGTGGCGGTCGCCGTCACGCCCTCGTCGGCCGCGATCGTGTACGCGGTGACGTCGGCGGCCGTCATCAGCCCTGCGCCGGGTCCGGTGAGGTGTTCGGCGGCGGCGATCTCGGCCAGGTGGCGGTCGGGGTCCAGGCGCGGATAGCCGCCGGGCACCTGAGCGTTGAGGATCCAGTCGCGCGGGCCGACGCCGCCGCCGAGCACCGCGCTGGAGCAGACCCGCCACCCCGGTCCGAGCCGCCACACCAGGTGGTGCAGTTCCACATCGTCCTCGTGCCGGGCCAGCAGTTCGCCGCGCTGTTCAGGCAGCCGGCTGCGTACGGAACGGATGGGGCACCCCCGGTGGCGCGGCAGGACGACGTTTCGGCACGTGGCCCGTCGATCATATGTGCCGGGGCGCAGCACTCCCGAGGGTGCTCCACCCCGGAGCGCAGCGCGTCCACTTCCCCGGTCAACGACGGCATGCGCAACCGGGAAGCCCCGGCGCACAACCTCCGCGCTTCACTCGAATGGCCCAAAGTCGGAACGGGCCGCACACCGCCGTGGCAGGCGGCCTCCGTCGGACCGCCGAGGTCCGGGAGGTTGCAGCGGCCATCCGGGTGAGGCGCGATGGAATGCGGACGCGCCTCCTCTGATGGCCTCAGCCACAGGACGCGCCCGGACGAGGAGGAATCGGTCATGGCAGCCGCTGACGGTTTCACGGATTCCGGAGAGCTCGACGGCCTGACGGTCTACGACACCGACGGCGAGAAGGTCGGGAGTGTGGGCCGGGTGTATGTCGACGACAACACCGGCCGACCGGACTGGATCACGGTGAAGACCGGACTGTTCGGCATGAAGGAGAGTTTCGTTCCGCTTGCCGGAGCCCGCCGCGTGGGATCCGATCTGCACATCTCGCACCCGAAGGACCGTGTCAAGGAAGCCCCCCGGGTGGACGCGGACGCGCATCTGTCCGTGGCGGAGGAGGAGGAGCTCTACAAGCACTACGGCCTCGCCGAGAACACCACGGCCGAGCCCGGCGGCCACGCGGACCCGGGAACCACGACGGGGTCCGGGACGGGCACCACGGCCAAGGGAGCGGCGGAGACCCCCGGAGCCACGGGCGCGGCCGAAACCGGACGCACCACCGGTTCCGACGAAGCGCCATGACCGGCACCACCGCCTCCGGTACGGGCACGGCCCGCACCGCCTCGTCCGGCACCGCCGGGGGCACCGGCATGGGGCGGGGCAGGCACCGCGACACCGGGGCGGCCGGCACCTCGCGGCCCCCTGGTGGGCGCCGGGGCGGGCTCCGAGCGGTCCTCCGCCGACCTGGGCGGCAAGGAGGAGATGATCCGTTCCGAGGAGCAGCTGCACGTCGGCACCGAGGAGTACGAGAGCGGAAGGGCGCGGCTGCGCAAGTACGTCGTCACCGAGAACGTCACCGGGACCGTGCTCGTGACGCACGAAGAGGTGCGCCTGATCCGTGAGCCGCTCCAGCCGGGCGAGAAGGCGGCGGAACGTGCCGCCATCCGCGAACGGGACGTCGAGGTCACCCTGCACGCGGAACGTCCGACCACGCGCAAGGAGACCGTGCCCGTCGAGCGGGTGCGGATGGAGACCAAGAGGGTGACGGAGCAGAAGGAAGTCTCCGCCGAACTCCGCAAGGAGCAGATCGACTACGCGGACGGCTCGGACACCGGCGGCAAGGACATGGGCGGCGAATTCGGCCGGGGACGCCACCGCTGCCCCCGTACCGCACACCGCGGCGAACGGCCGCACCCGGAGAACGGGGGGCGGACCCGCGCAGTGCCGGGGTCCGCCCGACCGTTTTCGCGGCCCCCGCCGCCGGGCCCTACGCCCACGCGGGACACCGGATGCCTACGGACGCTGAAGCGCGATCACGGCGTTGTGTCCGCCGAAGCCGAAGGAATGGCTGACGGCACGCCGGATGGGCTGCCGCCGCGGTTGCTTGGTGACGCAGTCGATGTCGAACTCGGGTGCCGGGGCGTCCAGGTTGGCAATCGGTGGGACGACTCCGCGCTGGAGCGTGAGGACGGTGAGTCCGGCCTCGATCGCTCCGGCCGCCCCCATGCAGTGCCCCAGTACGCCCTTGGGGGCGGTGACGGGCGGCCGGTGCGGGTAGACCCGGGCGATCAGGGCGGCCTCGGCAGCATCGTTGAGCGGGGTCGCCGTGCCGTGCGCGTTGACGTGCTCGACGTCCTCGGCCGCCCAGCCCGCGTCGCGCAACGCGGCCTCCACCGCCGCCTGGGCGACCGCGCCGGACGGGTGCGGGCTGATGGGGTGGTGGGCGTCGGTGGTGGCGCCGGTTCCGGCGATCAGTGCCCGTGGGGCCGCGCCCCGGGCCCGGGCGTCCGGTGTCCGTTCCAGCACCATGACGGCCGCGCCCTCGCCCATGACCAGACCGGCCCGGTCCGCCGCGAAGGGCCGGCAGAGCCCGGCCGGGTCGCCGTCCCTCCGGGCCCCGGCGCCGGACCGTGCGAACCCGGCCATGGCGACCGGGTAGACGATCGACTCGGTGGCCCCGGCGATCACGATGTCGCACTGCCCGGTGACCAGGAGGTCGCGGGCGACGGACAGCGCGGTGACGCCGGACGAGCACGCGGTGCACGGGGCCATGCTGGGTCCGGTGGCCCGCATCTGGATCGCGATCTCGGCGGCGGGCATGTTCGGAATGGTGAGCAGGATGCCCGAGGGCGAGGTGGCCCCGGCTCCGAGCCGGTCCATCACGACCGCCTGCTCGGTCAACGAGGCGGAGCCCCCGCTGCTGGTGCCGACGACCACCGCGACCCGGGCGCTCTCCCACCCGGCCGGGTCGAGGCCGGCGTCGGCGACCGCCTCCCGGGCGGCGAGCACGGCGAGCTTCACGTATTTCCCCATGCGGAAGGACGCACGGCCGCCGATCGCGGCGTCCAGGTCGATACCGTCGACCATGCACGCGAAGTCGATCGCGCATCCTTCGAGTTCGGTGACGGTACGGGCGGGTGACACGCCCGCGCACACACCCTCCCAGGTGGATTCGGTGTCGTTGCCGACCGGGGTGATCATGCCCAGGCCGGTGACGGCGACGGCCGGCTTGTTCATCGGGCGCCGCTCATCGCCGGCCCGCCACCCATGCGTGCCCCGCCGTCGGCCGCCGGGTCGATGAACCGTGTGATGTCGGCCAGCGTGGCGTTCTTGGGGATCTGGTCGAAGTCCCGGACAACGCCGGCCGTCTCCCTGATGAGGACGGCGAACTCGGCCACGGCGAGGGAGTCCATTTCCAGGCTGTCCATGGTGGAGCCCGGGTGGATCTCGGCAACGGGCACTTTGAAGGTGTGTGTCAGAACCTCGGTGATCTTGGGGTGAATCGTACTCATGTGCTTTCTCTCCATCATTCGGTCCGGCTGCCGGGCCGGCGGTGGCACCGTCCCGACGCCGAATCAACTGGGCGGAGTGCCTCCAGTTACGCCTTGTGCCGAACCGATTCGGCACCGTACTGCCCGCGCTCCCCGCACCACCGGTCCAGGACGGACGCCGTACCCCAACAAGCCAGCAGGACAAACCGGACACACAGGGCCCCGGCCGCCTCTCCGACCCGGTACCCCCGTACAGCAGTTCCCTCTCTCGTCATGGCTCTCACCGCTCGTCCGGAATCGTCGCGCGGCCCCCGTCCGTCTGCCAGGCGGCGCCCGGATCGTCGTAGGCGGTCGCGTAGTCGGCTCCGGCGATGGGCCAGTCGGCGAGCAGTTCCGGCGGCAGCGCGAAGGACTCGACGAGGCCGGGCAGATGGGCGGCGACCGTGGTGATGAGCTCTTCCACCCGGTCCGGCAGCCCGTTGACCTGATCGGCGGTCAGCAGGCCCGCTGCCAGCAGATCACCGCTGCTGCGGGCAATCCGGTCGAGTGCGAAGAGCCGCCGCAGCTCATCGAGCCGTTCGCGGGCGGGCCCCTCGGGCAGCGCCGCCACCGCTTCCGCGTACGCATCTGCCGCCTGCCACTGGGCATGGGCCTCGACGCCGCGCAGGGCGGGCCCGGAGGCCGCGTTCCACCGCGCCAGCGGGTCGCCGTGCGGTGCGAGGCCCATCCGCTCCCGGGCCCGGCCGAACCAGATCCGTTCCAGCTCCCCGAGCAGCCTGCCGAGGAACCCCGGATCGTCGAGGTCGCCGGGTCCGCCGCCGGGGGCAGGCCCGGCTCCGGCCGGTGCGGCGAAGAGCATCTCCGCGGCCGCCTTGGCGTGGATCGCCACGTTGTCGCCCTCGGCGGTGATGGCGCCCTCCACCCCGGTGAGGAGTTCGCTCATGCCGTTGTTCTCCAGGAGCGCCTGGGCGCCGCAGCGTTCACGGCATTCGACGATCACGGACCTGGCCTGCCAGGTGATCCATCCCTTGGCGACGGCGACCAGACGGTCCGCCTCCTCCGGCTGCCCGCCCCGCTCCCAGCGGTCCAGGGCCCTGCGGTGCAGCAGACTCATCGCGAAGACGGTGGCGGTGGCCGAGGCGAGCGGTCCGTGGTGGCTGCGGTGGGCGATCACCGGCACCGGCCGTGAGCCGCGGGGCCCCGAGATGTAACGGTGGCCGCCGTAGCGGACGGCGACGGCGAGGGTCGCCCGCGCGCAGCCGACCGCGCAGGCCGTCATCGAGATCTTGCCCGAGGTGACCCGACCGATCGACGCGAGGAAGCGGCGTCTGCGGTTGTCGATGGTGCTGCTGAACTCCCCGTCCGCGCCGATCCGTCCGTGGTCCCCGCCGAGCAGCGCGGCGCGGTCCACGAAGACCCGGTCGAAGGAGGTCAGACAGTGGTCGACCGGACTGCCGGTGCGGGTGGGGAGCCTGCGGATCCGTACGCCGGGCAGGGCCTGTTCGGCGTCGGTGAGCGGTACGAGAAAGAGGAAGACCCCGTGATCGGCGCCGTCGACGAGCAGGCGCGCGGCGACGAGTCCCGTCTTCGGGCCGCCGGCCGTACTGGTGTTGGGCATGAACTTCTGCGCACCGGCGTGCGGGGTACGGAGCACGAATCCGTCGCGCTCGCGGTCGTACTCGGCCGTGGTCTCGACGGCCGCGGCGTCGTTGCCGTGCGCCACCTCCGTACACAGGAAGGTGCCGATGCGCCGCAGCCGCAGGAAGTCCGACAGGTCGTGGTGACCGTCGTCCCCGTGGTCGAGCAGGCTGCCGAGGAAGAGGTTGTAGTGGATACCCGCCACCGTGGTGAGTGCCGGGTCCACCGGCCCGAGCCATTCGTGCAGGGCCGCCAGGGCCCGGTGGTCGGCGGCCAGCCGGGCGCCGCTGTCCAGGCAGTCGTTGAGGACGCGCAGCCGCTCGTACGCGAGGGCCAGACGTTCCTCGGCGGTGCGGTGCTCCGGGCGGCGGAAGGATTCCGTACTGATCAGCCGCTGCCAGAAGCCGTGCTCCCGACGGTGGTTGTCGCCGAGGAGCACACCGGTGAGGAGATCCGTGGACCGTTCGGCGGAGGGACTGTCGATCGTTGCGGTCATGAAAATATAACGATCAAGCAATGGTGAGGACACCGGGATTCGCGGGTGACGGACCAGCCGGTTCGACGCGCTCGAAGGCGAGCACGACGTTGTGTCCGCCGAAGCCGAAGGAGTGACTCAGCGCCCGCTCGACGTGCTGGATCCGTGGCTCCTTGACCACGCAGTCGAGGCCGAACCCGTCCGGCAGCGAGTCCAGGTTGGCGATCGGCGGGACGAGGCCGTGCTCCAGGGTCAGTACGGTGGCGGCCGCTTCGATCGCCCCGGACGCCGCGAGGGTGTGGCCGAGCACGCCCTTCGGGGCGGTCACCGAGGGCAGGTGGGGGAAGAGCCCGGAGATCAGCTCGGTCTCCATCGCATCGTTCAGCGAAGTCGACGTGCCGTGCGCGTTGATGTGGTCGACCTCGCGGGCCGCCCAGCCCGCCTCGCGCAGCGCGGCCTCGACGGCCTTGCGCGCACCGCCGCCGTCCGGGTCCGGGGCCGTGGGGTGGTGGGCATCGGTGGCGGAGCCCGTACCGGCCAGCAGGGCGCGCGGCCGTCCGCCCCGGGCGAGTGTGTCGGCCTTGCGTTCCAGTACGAGCACGGCGGCGCCCTCACCGATCACGAACCCGTCCCGGTCAGCGGCGAACGGCCGCGACGCCCCTGCGGGATCGCGGGTGCGCAGCGAGAGCGCACCCATTCCGGCGAAGGCGCTCACCACCAGCGGGGTCAGTACGGCCTCCGCACCGCCCGCCACCACCACGTCGCACCGGTCGTCCAGCAACAGGTCGCGGGCGACGGCGAGAGCCGTCGCCCCGGAGGCGCAGGCGGTCGCCGGGGCCAGGCTGGGGCCGTGCGCCCGCAGGGCGATGGCCACCTCCCCCGCGGCCGCGTTGGGCATCATCATCGGGACCAGGAGCGGTGACACCGCGTCCGCTCCCCCGTCGTCGAGCCTGCGTACGTTGTCGACGAGCACGGACACCCCGCCCACCCCGACGCCGAGCACCACCGCGACCCGGTCGCCGTCCCACCGCTCCGGTGAAAGACCGGCGTCCGCCACCGCCTGGCGGGCGGCGACCAGTGCCATCTTCACGAACCGCGCCATCCGCCACACCGAACGCCCGCCGACCGCCCCGTCCAGATCGATCCCGTCCACCGGGCAGCCGAAGTCGACCGGCAGCCCTGCCAGTTCCACGCAGCCGCGAGCCGTCGACACACCGGCGCACAGCCCCTCCCAGAAGGTGTGCTCGTCCGCGCCCGCCGGAGTCACCAGCCCCAGTCCTGTCACCACGACGTCCCTGTCGAGTCGCGCCATGTCCGCCCCCTCCTCCGTAATCGATCACGCCTACTGGTTGTCGAACGGCAGTAGCCCCGGGGAGGATGCGGTCAATGAGCCGAACGGGGCATCAGTGCACCGGCTGATCGAACGGGCACGCACGCCACGGTGACTGTGTTCACCCGTCCGCACCAGTCCACCGTGCCGTCGGCGGCGGCAGGCCGTCCCCTGGGGGGATGGAACCGGACCGCGATCAGCCGAGGCCCCCGAAGGAGAGCGCCGAACTGGAGGAGCTGCGCGCCAGGGTGGCCGTGCTGGAGGCCCGTGCCCCGGCCCGGCACCGGCCGCGGGCCCGTTCGTTCCTCGCCGTGCTGCTCGTCCTCGTCGCAGCCGTCCTCACTCCGCTGAGCATCGTGTCCGCCTGGGCGAAGAACCAGATCGGCGACACCGACAACTATGTGGCGATGATGGCGCCGCTGGCCTCCGACTCCGATGTGCAGGCCGCGGTTTCCGATCGGGTCACCGGTGCCGTCATGCAGCACCTGGACGTGAAGGCCCTGCTGGCCGATGTGTCCCCCGCCGACCGGCCGGTTCTCGACAAGGCCCTGTCGCAGCTGAACGCCCCGATCACCACAGGCATTTCGAACTTCGTGCACGGCACGGTGGAGAAGTTCGTCTCCAGCGACGCCTTCGCGACGGTCTGGACCGACCTCAACCGGGCCGCCCACTCCGCCGCTCTGAAGGCACTGTCCGGGAGCGGCGGCGGGGCGGTGAAGCTCACCGACGACACCGTCACCATCGACCTCGCACCGGTCATCGACCGGGTGAAGCAGCGGCTCGTCGACCGGGGGCTGGGGGTCGCGGCGGAGGTCCCCGAGATCCACACCGACTTCACGGTGCTGACCTCCGACTCGGTGGGCAAGGCCCAGAGGTGGTTCCGGGCACTCCAGATCATCGGGTTCTGGCTGCCGTTGGTCACGCTGGTGCTGGCCGCGGGCGGGGTGCTCCTGGCGCTGCGCCGCCGCCGTGCCCTGGTCACGACGGCGCTCGCGGTGGCGGCCGGTGCGGCGGTGCTGGGACTGGCCTTGTGGGTGGGCCGCGGCTTCTATCTCGACAGCCTGCCGTCCGGGGTTTCGCAGCCGGCGGCCGGTTCGGTCTTCGACGCCCTGGTCGGCCGGATGCGTGCCATGGTCCGGCTGGTCATCACCCTCGGCATCGTGGTGGCCCTCGCCGCGTGGCTCACCGGTGAGGGCCGTGCCGCCGGCCGTGTCATGGCGATGTGGAGCGGCGGCATCGGTGCCGTGCGGGACGCGGCCGGTTTCACCGGCGGCCCGGTCGGCCGGTGGGTGCACCGCGCCAGGCGCCCGCTGAACTGGACGGTGGTCGTGGTGGCCGCCGCGGTGCTGGTGGTGTGGGACCGGCCGACAGGCCTGGTCACCGTGTGGATCGCGTTGTGCGCGCTGTTCGTTCTCGCCGTCGTGGAGTTCCTGGACGACGACAGCAGCCCGCATCCGGTGGCGCCCTGGTGAGGAGGGGGCTCCCGGGCGCGGCCTCCTGCGGCCGGGGCGTGTTCAGCTCCGGGCGAGTGCCGCCGCCAGCTCCGCCGCGTCCGGCGGGTTGGCACCGGCCCGGGCGACGGTCACCGCGGCGCAGGCCGCCGCGTGGCGCAGGACGTCGGCCGTCCGGGCCCGGTCCAGGGAACGCAACCGCTCCCGGCCGTCCGCGCCGAGCAGACCGTGTGCGGCGAGGGCGTGCAGGGTGCCCGACATGAAGGCGTCGCCCGCCCCCACCGTGTCGACGACCTCGGTGGGCAGTGCGTCGACGGTCACCCGCCCGCCGGGCAGTACGGCCAGCGCGCCTTCGCCGCCCCGGGTGACGAGGACGACCGCCGGACCGGTGGCCAGCCACCGCTGGGCGACGCGTTCCGGCTCCTGGCCCGGGTACAGCCATTCCAGGTCCTCGTCGCTGGCCTTGACCACATCGCTGAGCGCGACGCACCGCTCGGCCTTGCGGACGGCGGAGGCGTGTTCCCCCATCAGCCCGGGCCGCACATTGGGGTCGTAGCTGACGGTCGCGGAGGTACGCAGCGACTCGACGGCGCCGAGGGCGGTGGCCTCCCCCGGTTCCATCACCGCCGCGATCGAACCGGTGTGGACGTGGTGCGGCGCCCGGTCCAGGGAGACCGGGCCGAGTGTCCAGGTGATCTCGAAGGTGTACGCGGCCCGGCCCGCCCCGTCCAGGGTGACGGCGGCGGACGGGGTGGGGGCCGTGGCGCCGTCCGTGCGGACCTCGACCCCGGCACCGGCGAGGTGGTCCCTGATCAGCCGGCCGTTGCCGTCGGGGCCGAGCTGGGTGAGCAGGGTGGCGCCGTGCCCGAGCCTGGCCAGGCCGTACGCGACGTTGGCCGGGCTGCCGCCGGGGTACACCTGGTCGGCCGCACCCGGCAGCCGGACGATGTCGGCGACGCATTCACCGATGACGAGCAGGTCGAGGCTGTCGAGCATGAGTCCGGGATCTCCTGCAGTGCGGTGACGGACGTGTCCTGGCCGGCCGCCGAACACATTGAGCCCGATCCTGCCGCGTGTGTGGCGGGTGTCGGTCACATCGACGACCGGCCGGCCGTCGAGGAATGCCCCGATCCGCCCGCCCCGGGCCCTGATCCGCAACGGAAGGTTCACCCCCGCGCGGTTCGGCAGGGGCGCCCCTGTCCGGCACGGAACGGGGTCGACTCGTGGTCCTGCTGCGGAAGATCGCCCTGGTGATACGCGCAGGGGCGGCCCGGAGGGTGTCGAGCCCGGTGGCGACCGGGGCGGGGGACGTCCTCAACCTCGCGTCGGCCGCCGCCTCTTCGGCCCTGCTGCGCCTGCTGCCGCATCCGGCGGTACCCCGGCGGCGGGATCGACACCGAGTCCCGTCAGGAACGCCGCAGCCGCCGGGGTGGGGCGGAAGCGGCTCCAGACCAGGCGCTCCGTGCGCGCGGGAGCGTCGCGGACGGGGAGCACGTGCACTCCGGTCAGTTCCGCTGCGAAGGCGGCCGGCAGCATGGCGATGCCGAGCCCGCTGCGTACCAGCCGGACGATGAAGTCGGTGCCGCTGACCTCGAACGCCACCTCGCGGGTGAGGCCCATCGCCGCGAACGCCTCCTCCGACTGGGCCCGGGCCGCGGTGCCGTCGGGATGGTCGACGAACATCTCCCGCGCCAGCCGCTCGAGACCCACCTCCGTCTGCCCGGCCAGGGCGTGGGTGGGCGCCACGACGGCGACGAGTTCTCCCGTGCCGAGCTCGTGATCGCTCACGCCCTTCGGCCGGTAGCTGGGCAGCACCCCCAGGAACGCCACGTCGAGCGTCCCGTCCCGCACCTCCTGGACCAGGTCCTTGCTCGCCCCGTCCCGCAGCACGATGTGCACCTTCGGATAGCGCAGGTGGAACGCCCGCAGAGCCGCCGGGATGTCGACCGCGGCAATGGTCGGGACGGCTCCCACAGCGAGGCGGCCGCGGACCTCCCCCGCCGTCGCGGCGACCTCGGAGCGGGCCCGCTCCGCCGCGTCCAGCGCCTGCCGGGCCTCCGGCAGGAACACCTCGCCCGCCGCGGTGAGCCGCACCTGACGGCTGGTGCGGTCGAAGAGCCGGGCTCCCAGCTCCTTCTCCAGCCGGGCGATCTGGTGGCTCAGCGCCGACTGCACGACCAGGCAGCGCTTCGCGGCGCGCGTGAAGCTGCCCAGTTCCGCCACCGCCACGACGTACCGCATCTGCTGAAGTTCCATGCTTCCATCGTGAACCACGATCGATGCAATGAAAAACATGTGTTGGACTCATGGACGGTCGATCGCGGACGCTGAGACACATGGCTCACACCACTCACGGAACCCGCGGCCGGGCCGTGCCCCGCGCGATGTCCCAACAGCCCGCACTCGGACGCGGTCTGGTCCTGCTGATGGCTCTCGCCGCCGCCCTCTCCTGCGCCGGGAACTACTTCGCGCAGCCGCTCCTCGACATCATCGAGGTGAATCTGGGCATCGGTGTCACCGCGGCGGGGCTGATCGTGACCGCCGCCCAGGCCGGGTACGCGCTGGGGCTGATCCTGCTCGTTCCGCTCGGTGACATCATGGACCGGCGGCGGCTCGCCGTGGGCCTGTTCGCGCTCACCGCCTTCTTCCTCCTGGTCACGGCCGCCGCCCCCAACGGCCCGCTGCTGATAGCGGGCACGCTCCTGACCGCGCTGACCTCCGTCGGGGCCCAGGTAGTGGTGCCGTTCGCGGCGGCTCTCGCGGCTCCGGCCGAGCGCGGCAGGATCGTCGGTGTCGTGATGTCGGGCGTACTGCTCGGCGGGCTGTTCGGACGGCTGGCCGCGGGCGCGCTGTCCGAGCTCGGCGGCTGGCGGACCGTGTACTGGGTGAACGCACTGCTCATGGCCGTCATGGCGGTACTTCTGCACAACCGGCTCCCCCGCCTGCCACGGCCGCACGGCACGGCCTCGATGTCGTACACCGGTTTGCTGCGCTCCACGCTGGCCCTGCTGCGGCAGGAGCCGCTGTTGCGGCGGCGGGCGGCCATCGGCGCGTTCTCCATGGCCTCGTACAGCGTGCAGCTGACCGCGCTGACCTTCCTGCTGACCCGGCCGCCCTTCCAGTGGAACGCGGCCGCCATCGGGCTCTTCGGCCTGGTGGGCGTCATCGGTGTGGTGGGCATGAACATCGCGGCCCGGCTGAGCGACCGCGGCCGGGTGCAGGCGGTATCGGGGACTGCGGCGGCGCTCCTCACGCTCGCCTGGCTGCCGCTGCTGGCCGGTGAGTCGTCGCTGACGTGGCTGACGGTCGGCGTGATCCTGCTGAACATCGCCCAGCAGGCCGGTCTCAACAGCAGCCAGAACGTGATCTACACACTCCGCCCGGAGGCCCGCAACCGGATCAACTCCGCGTTCATGACTCTCTTCTTCCTGGGCGGGGCGGCCGGGGCCGCGCTCGCTTCGGTGGTCTGGTCCCGGGCGGGCTGGAGCGGCATCTGCCTCCTGGGCGGCGCGCTCGCCGCGGGCAGCTTTGTGCTGTGGGTCCTGGAGCGCACCCGGACGGCCTCTGCCCTCAGTCGTTGACGGCGGTCAGCAGCACCACGGCGTCCTCCAGTGCCAGCAGCCCGTGCCGCTCCTGCGGGATCGGCTGGAGCCCTCCGGTGCTCAGCTCCACATCGCCCGAGGCCGCCGTGAGCCGGACCCTGCCGCGGAGCACCTGGAGGGAGGCCGCGGCGGGGGCATTGTGCTCGTCGAGGGCGGAACCCGAGGTCAGGGCGATGACGGTCTGCCTCAGGGGTTCCTCGTGCAGCAGGCGGTGGGCGCTGCGGCCGTGTGCGGAGGCTCGGGCGGCGGCCAGATGCTCGTCGGCGAGGGCATTCAGATCGTCCATGTGCCCACTGTGCCGCAGCGCCCGGCCGTCCGCGATCCTGACGGCCGCGGTGTCCCGCGGGAGCGTACGGTGCCCGCGCCGTGCACGGAGGCGGAGGACCGGGTCAGCCGTTCGCCGTCCACCGGTATCTGACGTCCGGTTCCTTCTCCTCGTTGCGGCTGCCGTCGTCGAACCCGATCGCGGTGAAGCCGTGCCGCTCGTAGAAGGCCCGGGCGTCCGTGTTGCGCTGGAAGACGTACAGCGTGAGCTCCTCGGCCGCGCGTTCACGCACATCGGCCAGGAGCAGTGTGCCGATGCCCCGGCGCCGTACGTCGGGGCGCAGATAGAGGTGTTCCAGTTCGGTTCCGTCCAGGGAGGCGAAGCCCAGCAGTTCCCCGGTGCCGGTCTCGGCGATCCGCACCGTCGTTCCGGGCAGGACCACATGCGTCATCCAGGCGAGGGTGTCCTCGTCGCTGTGCACCTTCGGCAGGTACGGCATGGTCTCGGCGCGCGAGGCGAGGAAGAGCCGGGTCAGCGGGCCGGCGTCCGCGGCGGTGGCGCCGCGCAGCAGTATCCGGCCGTCCGGCGCGGAATCGTTCGGTGCCATCTCGTCCCTCCTGGTCCGGCCCGAAACCCGCCGCCTCGCACGGTCCGGGGGTGAACTGCTCGTGATCGTGGACGAACCTATGCCGGGGCCCGTCGGATCCGCCAGCGGGAATCGGCCCGTCCGGGCGGGGCAGTCGCGAAGCGGCGCGGGCCACCCGCGAAAATGTGACGGGGAAGATCGCAGCGAACGACACGGAGGAGTGGCAGATGCCGCACGAACGAGCTGGGCAGCCGGCCCGGCCGGAGGATCTCATCGATGTGGCCCGGCTGGTGACGGCGTACTACACGCTGCACCCGGACCCGGCCGAGCCGGACCAGCGGGTGGCGTTCGGCACCTCCGGTCACCGCGGGTCGTCCACGGCCACCGCGTTCAACGAGGACCACATCGCTGCCACCAGCCAGGCCATCAGCGAGTACCGGGCGCGCCAGGGCACGGACGGGCCGCTCTTCCTCGGCGCCGACACCCACGCGCTGTCGGCGCCGGCCCGGATCACCGCCGTCGAGGTGTTCGCCGCCAACGACGTGACCGTGCTCATCGATCCGGCCGACGGCTACACTCCGACCCCGGCGGTCTCGCACGCCGTCCTCGGCCACAACCGGGGCCGGAAGGGGCACCTCGCCGACGGTGTGGTGGTCACTCCGTCCCACAACCCGCCCGGCGACGGCGGGTTCAAGTACAACCCGCCGAACGGCGGTCCCGCCGGGTCCGATGCCACCGGCTGGATCCAGGAGCGGGCCAACGAGATCATCGCGGGCGGGATGAGGGACGTGCGCCGGCTGCCGTATGCCCGCGCGCGGGCGGCGTCGACCACCGGGACGTACGACTTCCTCGGCAACTATGTGGCCGACCTGCCGTCCGTACTCGACCTGGACGCGATCCGCATGGCCGAAGTGCGCATCGGCGCCGATCCGTTGGGCGGCGCGTCGGTCGCGTACTGGGGCCGGATCGCCGAGCAGTACCGGCTCGATCTGACGGTGGTCAATCCGCTGACCGACCCCACCTGGCGGTTCATGACGCTGGACTGGGACGGAAAGATCCGGATGGACTGCTCGTCGCCGTACGCGATGGCCTCGCTGATCGGGCAGCGGGAGCGCTACCGGATCGCGACCGGGAACGACGCCGACGCCGACCGGCACGGCATCGTGACCCCGGACGCCGGGCTGATGAACCCGAACCACTACCTCGCCGTCGCCATCGACTACCTGTACGCCCACCGCGAGCAGTGGCCGGCCTCCGCGGGTGTCGGCAAGACGTTGGTCTCGTCGGGCATGATCGACCGGGTCGCCGCAGGTCTCGGCCGTGAACTGGTCGAAGTACCGGTCGGCTTCAAGTGGTTCGTGGACGGTCTGGTCGACGGCTCGCTCGGGTTCGGCGGCGAGGAGTCCGCGGGAGCCTCGTTCCTGCGCCGCGACGGATCGGTGTGGACGACCGACAAGGACGGCATTCTTCTGGCGCTGCTGGCCTCGGAGATCCTCGCGGTGACGGGCAAGTCCCCGTCCGAGCACTACGCGGCGCTCACTGCCCGGTTCGGTGAGCCCGCGTACGCCCGGATCGACGCTCCCGCCGACCGCGAGCAGAAGGCGGTTCTCGCGCGCCTCTCCCCGGAGCAGGTCACGGCCGACACGCTGGCCGGTGAGCCGGTCACGGCCGTGCTGACCGAGGCGCCCGGCAACGGTGCGCCGATCGGCGGCATCAAGGTGACCACCGAGAACGCCTGGTTCGCCGCGCGCCCCTCGGGCACCGAGGACGTGTACAAGATCTACGCGGAGTCGTTCCTGGGCGCCGACCATCTCGGCCGGGTGCAGGAGGAGGCCAGGGCCGTGGTGTCCGCGGCGCTGGAGTCCTGAGCCGGGCCGGGGCGGTCTCCGGGCCGCCCCGGCCGTTCGTGCGGGATCAGACCACGAGGACCGGGGCGGTGCGGACCAGGTGTCCAGCCGCGGATTTCCCCGGCCCGGCTCGTGCGGCAGCGGGCCGTCCGGGCCGATCGCCGCGCCGAGGAACCCCTTGAGTCGCGCCCGGGGCACGCCGGTGGCGGTCGCTGCCCGCAGCACACCGGGCGGGCAGCGGTTCGCCCGTCCGGCGCCCCTCCGGTGGCAGTGTCCGCGCGGTGCGCCGACGCTTGTCCCTACCTGCCGATCCGGGCAGGGGCGGAGCCTGATGGGGTGAGTCCGTGTCGGATGCCGGTGCAGCCCTCCCCGCGCCGGGAGGGGCGGACGGTATGGCCTCGGCGATCCTGCACACCCTGTTCGCCGCGCGGCCCTTCGGGGGCTCGGTGCCGACGGTCACCGGGACGGTCTCGTCGGCGAGATGCGCCGGCTGCCCGCCCGTACGCCCTACGCCCTGGCCGTGTCGGATCTGCGGCCCCGGCTGGTCCGGATCACCGCCCGGACGCCCTGGCTCGGCACGGCCCCCGACAGCGAGCGACTGATCGAGGCGATCGGGGCCCACTCCATGATCGTGGCCCCGCTGAAACTGCACGGCGCGGTCCTCGGTCTGGTCAGCCTCTACCGGTGCCGGGATTCGGAGCCCTTCGAGGAGAGCGATCTCCCGCTGACGCTGACGGCCGCCGCCCATGTCGCCCTCAGCATCGACAACGCACGGCAGTACGAGCGCGACCATGTGATCGCTTCGACGGTTCAGCGCCGGCTCCTTCCGCAACGCGACAGCGACCACGTCGCCGTGGAGACCGCCCACGTCCTGCTGCCCGGACGCAACAACGGCTCCTGGTTCGACACCATCGGTCTCTCCGGCGCCCGTACCGCCCTGGTCGTCGGCGCCGTCGAGGGGCCGGGGCTCCAGACGGCCATCACCATGGGCCAGTTGCGGACCGCCATCCACGCGCTGGCCGGACTCGACCTGGAACCGGACGAGGTGCTGGCCCGGCTGGCCGACACCGCCGCCCGTCTCGCCAGGGACCGGGCGGCGCTCCCGCCCGGGGACCGGCTGCTCGGGCAGTCGCTGACGGCCACCTGCATGTACGCCGTGCACGACCCGTTCTCCGGCACCTGCACCATCGCACGGGCGGGGAACGCGACACCGGGACTGATGGCGCCCGACGGCACCACGACGCCCCTGGACGTCCCCGAGGGCCCCCGGCTCTTCTCCGGCGACAGCGCCCCCTTCGCCACCGCCACCTTCGAACTCGGCGAGGGCAGCGTCCTGGCCTTCTTCTCCGGTGCCCCCATGCCCGAGGGCCGGCAGCCGGCGGGCCCGCGCGAGGAGCCGGCCGGCCCCGGCCGCAGCCTGCAGGACCTGTGCGACGACGTGGTCTACAACCTCCCGGCCGACGCGCACCCCGGGGGCGCCGCCCTGCTCCTCGCCCGGACCGGTGTGGTCCCGCCGGACCGGGTCGCGGCCTGGGAGCTGTCCCCGGACCGGACCACGCCCGGCATCGCCCGCGCACTCGTGCGCGACCGGCTCGACGGCTGGCACCTCGACGAGGAGACGATCGAGGCGACCGAACTCATCGTGAGCGAACTGGTCACCAACGCGGTGTGCCACGGCACCCCTCCCGTGCGGCTGCGGCTGATCCTGGATCGCACGCTCACCTGTGAAGTCCACGACAGCAGCCCGGTCGCACCCCATCTGCACCATGCCCGCACCGTCGACGAGGGCGGACGCGGACTGTTCATCGTCTCCCAGCTCGCTGCCCACTGGGGCACCCGGTACAGCGTCGACGGCAAGACCTTGTGGACCGAGCAGGAGCTCGGGTGCGCCACCGACGTTCCCTGAGCGGGGCGGGACGATTCCGCGACGGGCCATTGCACCCGGCGAACAACAGTGCTTGGCTGAACAGCAGAAGATATGAATCGGGGTTCAGACCATGCCCTACCGACCCACCGCCCGTACGGAGGCGACCCGGCTCGCCCATCGCGAACGGCTGCTCGACGCGGCACGGCAGCTCCTCGCCGAGGGCGGATACCCGGCGGCCAGCATCTCCGCGCTCGCCCGGCGGGCCGGCGTCGCCGCCGGCAGTGTGTACAACCACTTCACCTCCAAGCAGGAGCTGCTCGCCGCCGTCTTCCGGCATGTCGCGGGCCATGAGCTCGGCGCCGTACGAGAGGCGGTGCGGGCACACAGCGGTGCCGGCGAACAGCTGCGGGCGCTCGTCGAGGTCTTCTCGTACCGCGCGCTGCGCAGCCCCCGTACGGCCTGGGCGCTGCTGGCCGAACCGGTCGATCCGCTCGTGGAGGAGGAACGGCTCACCTACCGGCGCGGCTATCACCTGCTCGCCGAGACGGTCATCGTCGCCGGGATCTCCGCCGGTGAACTACCCCCGCAGAACGCCCAGTTGTCGGCCGCCGCTGTGATCGGGGCGGTCGGCGAGGCACTGCTCGGCCCGCTCTCGCCGGTCGGTGCGCGGACCGATCCGGAACCGGTCGTGGAGAGCATCACCGCACTGTGCCTCAGGGCGGTCGGCGCCGAAGGCGCCTGAACACGAGCCGCCCGCCCCGATTCCCCCGCCGCCCCGACCGCCGACCCAGGACAGGACCACCCGCCATGACCGTCACTCAGCACCGGACCGACCTGCCGCCCGGGGCCCCCGCGCCGCATCCCACCCACGAGGTCACCAACCAGGCCCCTCCGCGGAAGGACCTCGACGAGTACGGCACCAACCTGCCACTGGCCGAGGCCGTCCGCACCTTCGACGCGGCCTGGCACGAACCGGAGCTGCACGAGATCGGCACCCTCGTCGGTTCCGAGCACTTCCAGACCGCCGCCGAGCTCGCCCACACCTCGCCGCCCGCCCTGCGCACCCACGACCGGTACGGCAACCGCGTCGACGAGATCGACTTCCACCCCGCGTACCACGAGATCATCGGCGCGGCCGTGAGCCATGGCACGCACACCGCGGGCTGGGCCGACCCGAAGCCCGGGGCGGCCGTGGCGCGGGCGGCGTCGTTCATGCTGTTCGCCCAGATCGAGCCCGGCCACGCCTGCCCGATGTCCATGTCGCATGCCGTGGTCCCGGTCCTGCAGCGCGATCCGGAGGTGGGCCGGGACTGGCTGCCGGGCCTGCTCAGCCGCTCGTACGACCCCCGCCCGATCGCCCCGGGCGAGAAGTCCGGGCTCACCTTCGGCATGGGGATGACGGAGAAGCAGGGCGGCTCCGACGTACGTGCCAACACCACGCGGGCCGTCCCGCTGGGCTCCGGCCCCGAGGGCCGCGCCCATCTGCTGACCGGCCACAAGTGGTTCTTCTCCGCCCCGCAGTCGGACGCCTTCCTGGTGCTGGCCCGGGCCGAGGCCGGGCTCACCTGCTTCCTCGTGCCGCGGGTTCTGGCCGACGGCACCCGCAACACCGTCCGCATCCAGCGGCTGAAGAACAAGCTCGGCAACAAGTCGAACGCCTCCTCCGAGGTGGAGTTCGACGGCACCTGGGCGGTACGGGTCGGCGAGCCCGGCCGCGGCGTCCCGACCATCATCGAGATGGTCAACCACACCCGGCTCGACTGTGTGCTCGGCACCACCGCCGGCATGCGCCAGTCGGTGTCGGAGGCGATCTGGCACGCCCGGCACCGCAGCGCCTTCGGCGCCCGGCTGGCCGACCAGCCGGCCATGACGGCCGTCCTCGCCGACCTGGCGCTGGAGACGGAGGCCGCGACCTGGACCTCGATGCGGCTGGCCCATGCGTACGAGAGCGGCAGCGGCGAGTCCGAGGAGATGTTCCGGCGGCTGGCCACCGCGGTGTCCAAGTACTGGATCTGCAAGCGCGGCCCGCACCACGCCTACGAGGCGCTGGAGTGCCTGGGCGGCAATGGCTACACCGAGGACTGGCCGCTGGCCCGGCGCTACCGCGAGCAACCGGTGATGGCGGTGTGGGAGGGGTCCGGCAACGTCATCGCCCTCGATGTGCTGCGCGGCATCGGAAGGACACCGCAGTCGCTGGGCGCCTTCTGGGCCGAGCTGGAGACCACGGCCGGCGCCAGCTCCGTGCTGGACGCACACGTCCGCCGGGTGCGCCAGGAGCTCACCGAGGACCTGCGCGACCCGCTCGCCGCGCAGACCCGGGCCCGGGCATCGGTCGAGGGCATGGCGCTGGCCCTGCAGGCCTCGCTGATGCTCCGTCATGCGCCCGCGGCCTCGGCCGAGGCATTCGTGGCCGCCCGGCTCGGTGAGGCCCGCGGCCACCAGTACGGCGTCCTGCCGCGCGGCACCGACGCCGCGGCGATCGTGGAGCGGCACTTCGGCTGACCGCCCTGGAGCTGCCGGCCCGGCAGGTGCTGGGGGCACCAACCCCATCGGCCTGCCGCGGCAGGTCCAGTGCCGCGGCAGACGACGTTCGCCCCGTCGCGACGCCCGGCACGCACTCTCGCCGCACCGGGCGAAAGCCCGAGTACGTCCAGTACAAGGGCTTCCGGTGCGTCCTCGCGACGCACACCACCCCGACGGCGGCGATGCCCGCGCCGGCGACGAGGTCGGCGATCGCGCTCCAGCACATGGTGTCCCCGTGACATGGTGTCGCCCGGCGGCGGGGAAGCGGTCGTTTCCGTACGCAACGCTACGGCTCCGGTCGCGGTCATCGGGTGTGACACGTGCGGCACACGCCGCCGCAGCGGCAGCCGCGGCAGCAGCGCCGGGCGAGCAGTACTCCCGGCACGACGAGCGCGGCCGCGATCACCGCCCCCGCGACGCGCCTGACCACCGGGCCGCCCGCCGTGCGCAGCAGATCGATCGGCTCGGCCCCGACCGTCGGCGCGGTGTTGGCCGTGTCGGCGGCGGACTGCGCCGGTGCGGACGGTTCTGCGGCCGAGAGCCGTTGCGCGAGACAGTCCGCGAACCGGCCGACGAGCGCGTCGCTCACATCGCTCATGACACCGCGGCCGAACTGGGCGGGCCGTCCGGTGACGGTCAGATCGGTGGTCACCGAAACGGTCGTCCCGCCGTCGTTGCCGGTCAGTGCGGCGGTCACCGTCGCGCTCGCCGTGCCCTGGCCCCGGACCTCGTTGCCCCGGGCGGACAGGACCATGCGGTGGGCGGCGTCGTCCTTCTCCAGGAAGGTCGCGGTGCCCCGGTACGTCACGGTGATCGGTCCCACCCGTACCTTCACGGAGCCCTTGACGGTGTCACCGTCGAACTCCTCCACGGTCGCGCCCGGCATGCACTGCGAGACGTGTTCGATGTCGAGCAGTGCCCGCCAGGCCTCGTCGACCGGGACCGGCACGGTGAACGAGTTCTGCAGTTGCATGGTCCGCTCCTCTCACTCGTCACAGCGGTCACGAGGACCGCGGGGTCATGGGGCCGGCGCGGTCACCCGGATCCGGCCGCGGGCGGTGGATCGCTCCGGCCGTGTCCGTGAGCGGACTGCCCGTGCCGCCCCAGCGCAGGGCCACGATCTCCGCTGCGATGGAGACGGCCACCTCCTCGGGGGTGCGCGCCCCGATGTCGAGGCCGATGGGGGATCGCAGCCTTGCCAGTTCCGCTTCGCCGAGACCCGTCTCGCGCAGCCGGGCCATGCGGTCCTCGTGGGTCCGGCGGCTTCCCATCACGCCGATGTACGCGGCCGGGGTGCGCAGCGCCACCTCCAGCAGCGGGACATCGAACTTGGGATCGTGGGTGAGTACGCACATCACGGTCCGCCCGTCGGTCTCCGTGTCGCGCAGGTAGCGGTGCGGCCAGTCGACGACGACCTCCGCGCCGTCGGGGAAGCGGCGGGGGTCGGCGAAGGCGGGGCGGGCGTCGCAGACGGTGACCCGGTATCCGAGGAACGCACCGATCCCGGCGACCGCCGCCGCGAAGTCGATGGCGCCGAAGACCAGCATCCGGGGCGGCGGGGCGAATGACTGGAGGAACACGGCGACATCGTCCTCGCGCCGTTCGCCGTTCGGGCCGTAGTGCCGCAACCCCGTTGCCCCCTGGGCGAGTTCACCGCGTGCGTCGGCGGTCACGGCGGCGTCGAGGCCGCTCGCGCCCAGTGACCCCGCAACGGTGTCCGGCCGGACCGCGAGGGAAGCGCCGCGCGGGGCGGGTCCGTCGGTCACGGTGGCGACCACCACCGGGCGGCGCCCGGCGACCGCCGCGGCGACCTCGCCGAAGGTGGGGTCGTCCGCCGCCGTCACCGGGCGCACGAGGAGGGTGATCTCACCGCCGCAGGTGAGCCCGACGGCGAAGGCGTCCTCGTCGCTGTATCCGAAGGTCTCCAGCCGGGCCCGGCCGGTCTCCACCACTTCCTTGGCCAGTTCGAAGACCGCGCCCTCGACGCAGCCGCCGGAGATGCTGCCCACGACCTCGTCGTCCGGGCCCACCGCCATCGCCGCGCCGGGGCCGCGCGGCGCGCTGCGACCGACCGCGACGACGGTGGCGAGCCCGAACGGCTCCCCGGCGGCGTACCAACGGCCGAGGACCGGCAGGATCTCACGCATCGCGGACCACCCCCCGCACCACCGCGGCCGGATGCTCCATGGCCCCCGGGCCGTGCCCTTCGACGAACGCGTCCATGTGCGGCAGCGCCGCCGCCGTGCCCGCCGCGAGCGGAGCGTGACCGGGCTGCGCCTTGCGAGGGTCGGCCCAGACCACGCGGTGCGCCGGCCGGTACAGCCGGCGCAGCCGGACGGCGGGCAGTGCGGGGTCCGCGCGTTCCCAGCCGTCGGAGAGGACGGGCGGCGACTGGGCACGCAGGGTGCCGAGTTCGGGGATCGTGACCGTGCACTCGGAGAGGAGGCGCAGCAGGAACGCCTCGAACTCGTCGTCCGCACGGTCGGCCTCGGCGACGAGGTGGCCCGTTCTCTCCGGACAGGCACGGAACTCGGCCGGTCCGTCCCGCGGACCGGCCGTTCCGTTGGCCCCGGCCACCGGTCGGGTCACCGGTCACTCCGTCCCGGCCGCGGCCGGCACCGCTCGCCGGGTCGGTACCCGTGCGAGGTGTTCGCGGTACTCGGGCGTCGCCGACAGGCCGGAGGCGGGGCGGGTGCCCTCCTTGCGGGGCCGGGAGCGGCCGACCGCGGGGCGTGGCTGCTCGGTGGCGGCCGGACCGGTCATGTCCATGCCTCCTGCCGGGCCGGGTCCGGCGTGGCCGCGGGTTGTCGCCCGTCCGGGCGCCCGGTGTCCGCGGGCAGGGTTGCGGGGGCCCGGCAGCGCTCCTCGGCGGCTGCCGCCAGGACGGCGCGCACGATGTTCTGGTAGCCGGCGCAGCGGCAGAGATCGTACGGAGCAGCTCTCGACGCTTTCGCCGTCGAGTTCGACGGTGCATGCCCCGCAGTTGCTGGTGGCGCAGCCGACGGGGGTGCCGGTGAGGCCCAGGTGGTCCCTGAGGCAGTGGACCAGCAGCAGCCGCGGTTCGACGTCGTCCTCGTACCGAGTGCCGTCCGCCGTCATCGACATGCGGGTCATACGTGCTCCCGGGGATCAGGCCGTGGTGTCGGACCATGCGTAGGGCGGGGCCACGGGGCCGCTCGCGGGTCCGGCGCCCACGGTCTCGAGCTCCTCGTCGGCGGCCTTCATCAGCTGTGCGGCGATGTCCTTCATGGCACGGCTCGCCGCGAGTTCGTCGCCGATCACGGGTACGTCCACGTCCTGCGGGTTGCAGCGGGCGACTCCGTGCCCGGTCAGCTGCGTGGTGCCGGTGTCCAGCACCGCCTCCGCCCTGGTCGTCCCGTCGTCCTCGGTCAGTCCGAGGCGGAGTTTCCACTCCAGCGTGCGGGTCATCGCGCACCTCCTGCGACCGCGTCCGGTCGCGATGCGCCGCCTCGACGCGGTCCTGCCACCAGCATCCACCTGCCCGCGCGGGTTCGCGCGTTCCGGCTCGTTCTGCGGAGATCACACCGCCGAAACAGGATGCGGGATGTCGAATTCCACCGAAGGCGGGCGACGCCCGGCCGTCGCACCGGGATCCGGTCCGTCGGTACCCCGGCCGGCGCCGCCGCGGCAGGCCCTGGTACGCCGGTCGGACGAACGCAGTGCGGAGCGGCCCATGAACCGGCGTCGTCCTCCCCGTTCGGCGAGCGCCGAGGAACTGCTCACCACGCTGCAGCAGCTCACCTCCCGGGCCCGCCGCCAGGTGGAGCTCCATCAGGCGCGGGTGGAACCGGCCGAGGTGCTCCAGCGCGAGATGCTCCCCGCGACGCTGCCCGCCCGCCCCGGGCTCCAGACCGCCGCCCGGTACACGCCGGCCCGCAGTGGGCTCGACATCGGCGGCGACTGGTACGACGGATTCGTGCTGCCGGACGGTGCGCCGGCCTTCGCCATCGGGGACGTACGGGGCCATGACGTCGAGGCCGCCGCGCTCATGGGCCAGGTCCGCATCGCCATGCGGGCGATCGCCTCCACCGCCACGGACCCCGGCGAGGTCGTGGGCCGTGCCGACGACCTGCTGGTCTCGGCGGGCTCCGGCCTCTTCGCGACCTGTACGTTCGTCCGCCTCGACCCGGAGTCCCGGGAGCTGCACAGCGCCCGCGCCGGACATGTCGCCGCGGTGTGGGCCACGGCCGACGGGCGTTCCGGGGCCGACGTGGTGGACCTTCTGGCGCCTGGCAGGACTGCGGCCGCGTGGCCGTCCCGGCCCGAGGACGAACTCGACAGCCGCTGAGCCCATGCGTCCCACTGCCATCACCGCCCAGTGGCTCTCCGCGTCGGCAGACCGCACCGAAACGATCCGGCCACCGGCCGTCACCATTCGTCCGCTTGCTCGTTTGTTGGCCGGGGAAGGCCTCCCGACAGCACATCGTCGCGGACGAACCTGGTGTATGGGCCGAGCAGTTACCGGCGCACATGTCCGCACACAACCCGATTCAGGTGCATTCCAAATGCCAACACTTACCCACAGACCCAGAGATCCGGCGCGGAACGGGACGAGATCCGAGCCAGTGCGCATGTCTGAACTTCACGAGAACTCCAGCGAAATGGCACGTGTGTGGATATCGTGCACCGAGCGAGGGCGCATCCGTCAGTCCACGAGATCGACGGATGCGCCCCGTTTATGACGATGCAACTGTGACTGGGGGGTTCATGGGGCATGTCGAGCTACCCGATTCGGACAGATCAGCGCTCGTGGGACTGGCGGGGGCGCCACGGCCGCAGTCTGTTGCGAACCGGCCTCGCGGCAACGAACTCGACGAACTGTGGAGGGCACCGAGCGCACAGCGCGAACGTTGCGTACCGGCCGCCACGAAGAGAAGGACGGCCCGGTGCATGCCGGTCGTCGTCGGAGCCGAACTCCTCGGCCTCGGAGTTCCGGCCTGGCTCCTGCTGCACACCGACGGGCAGTCCCGGGCCTCGACCGCCGCGGCGGGCGTTCTGGCCGCACTGGTGTGGTCCGGTCTGCGGGCCGTGCGCGGCCGGTACTCGGACCGGCATCCGGGCGGACCGCCGGGGGTGCTGACCACGACCGCCGACTGGCTGCTGCTCCTGGGCGTACTGGCCGTGCTGTGCACCGTGACCGGCGATCCGACCGACCCCGCGACGGCGGTCGTGGCCCTGCTGCCCGGCCTGCCGGCGGGGATCGCGGCGCAGGCGCTGCGACGGCTGCCGTGGCCGGGGCGCCGACGGCAGGCGGTCCGGCGGGTGCTGGTGGTCGGCGAAGCTCCGGGAATGGAACGCGCCGTGCGGCTGCTCGCGTCCCGTACGGACCATCCGTACGCGGTCGTGGCCGCGGTCCCGGTGGGGACGATGCCACTGGAGTGCGGGATCCCGGTGCCGGGCCGGCTCGCGCCGGCACCCGCCGACGACGACGTGTCGACCGTCCTGGGCGGGGCCTTCGCCCAGGACGCGGACCTGGCGCTGGTGGTTCCCGGGCCGCAGCTCTCCGGGGAACGGCTGCGCCGGCTCTCCTGGGGGCTGCACGACGGCGGGCTCCCGCTCTCCGTGCTGTCCGAGCTCTCGGGCATCGCGGCCGGCCGGGTACAGCCCACCGCCGCGGCCGGGCTCACCCTGCTCCATATCGCGCCACCGCTGCGCCGGGGGCCGCAGCCGGTCCTGAAGGCCGTCGTGGACCGGGCCGGCGCCGCCCTCGGCCTGCTGGCCCTGGCACCCCTGCTCGTCCTGATAGGGGCGGCGGTGCGGCTCGGCTCGGACGGGCCGGTGTTCCACCGCCAGACCCGCCACGGGCAGCACAACCGGCCATTTACGATGTGGAAGTTCCGCACCATGGTGGCCGACGCCGAGAGCCAGCGGGAACGGCTCGCCGCCGCGAACGAGATCGACGGCCCGATGTTCAAGATGCGCCGCGATCCCCGGGTCACCGGAATCGGCCGTCTGCTGCGCCGGACCTCCCTCGACGAGCTTCCGCAACTCCTCAATGTGCTCCGTGGCGAGATGTCACTGGTCGGTCCACGCCCTCCGCTGCCGGAGGAGGTGTCCCGCTATGACGAGCGCGAGCTGCGGCGGCTCGCGGTGAAACCGGGACTGACCGGTCTGTGGCAGGTCAGCGGGCGCTCGGACCTGTCCTGGCAGGAGACGGTCTCGCTGGATCTGTGGTACGTCGACAACTGGTCGGTGGCCACGGACATGGGACTCATGGCCCGTACCCTGCGTGCCGTCACCGACGGCCGCGGGGCGTACTGAGAGTGGCGGCCGTCGATGGGAGGAGTACCGAAGCTTTCGGCATGCGCGCCCTGGCCGTGCCACCCGGCTGGTCGGGCCCGCTCAGAGCTGTGCGGGCCGCTGCTCCAGCCACCACGCGTAGGTCGCGGCGATCCCGTCACGCAGCGCGATCCGCGGCGCGAAGCCGAGCGCGGTGAGCCGGGAGATGTCGAGCAGTTTGCGCGGGGCACCGTCCGGCTTCGTCGCGTCCCATTCGACTGTTCCATGAAACTCCGTCACATTCCGTACAACATTAGCGAGTTCACGTATCGTCAGGTCGCTTCCGCAGCCGATGTTGACCGGATCGTCACCGTCGTAGCGCTCCAGCAGCAGAAGGCACGCGGCGGCCAGATCGTCGACGTGCAGGAATTCCCGGCGCGGGCTCCCCGAGCCCCACAGCGTCACCGCGGACGAGCCGTCCCGGTGCGCCTCGTGGAAGCGGCGAATGAGCGCGGGCAGTACGTGCGAGGTCTGCGGGTCGAAGTTGTCGCCCGGACCGTAGAGGTTGGTGGGCATGGCGCTGATGTACGAGGCGCCGTACTGCCGGCGGTAGGACCGTGTCTGCACGATTCCGGCGATCTTGGCCATCGCGTACGCCTCGTTGGTCGGCTCCAACTCGCCGGTGAGGAGGGCGCTTTCGGGGATCGGCTGCGGGGCGAGCCGCGGATAGATGCAGGACGAGCCGAGGAAGAGCAGCCGCTCGACCCCGGCCGCGTGCGCCCCGGCGACAACGCTCAGCTGGATGCGCAGATTGTCCTCGAGGAACTGCACCGGGTAGGTGCTGTTGGCCATGATCCCGCCGACCTTCGCGGCGGCCAGCACCACGGCGTCCGGACGTACCTCGCGCAGGAACGCCTCGGTCCGCCCGGCGTCGCGCAGATCGAGGTGTGCGCGATCGCGGGTGACCACCTCGTACCCCTCGGCGGTGAGGCGGCGCACCAGCGCCGAACCGACGAGGCCGCGGTGGCCGGCGACGAAGACGCGGGCACCGGATCGCAGGAGGGGGCGGACGGATTCCTGGGGCGGGCCGGGGAGATCAGTCGTCATGGGCCGGATTCTGCCAGCACCCGCAGCCCGCGGTGATGTCTTACCGCAAACGGCTCAATTCAGCTATTTCAGCGGGGAGTATTCGGTGCGGAACAACTGCCGCTCAGATGACCAGAGAAGGGGGAGCCGTGGCGAAGACCGCGCTCATCACCGGTGTGACCGGACAGGACGGTTCCTATCTGTCCGAGCTGCTGCTCGACAAGGGGTACACGGTCCATGGGCTGATACGGCGCTCGTCGAGCTTCAACACCGAGCGCATAGACCACATATACCAGGGGCCGGAGGAGGAGAACCGTTCGTTTCTGCTGCACCATGCCGACCTCGCCGACGGTGTCGCGCTGGTGAATCTGCTGCGCGACATCAAGCCGGACGAGGTCTACAACCTGGGCGCGCAGTCGCATGTCCGCGTCTCGTTCGACGCTCCGCTGTACACGGGTGACATCACCGGGCTCGGCACGATCCGGCTGCTGGAGGCGGTCCGCGCGAGCGGGATCGACACCCGTGTCTATCAGGCCTCGTCGTCCGAGATGTTCGGCGCCAACCCTCCGCCGCAGAACGAACGGACCCCGTTCCATCCGCGGAGCCCGTACAGCGTCGCCAAGGTCTACTCGTACTGGTCCACCGTCAACTACCGTGAGGCATATGGCATGTTCGCGGTCAACGGGATTCTCTTCAACCACGAGTCCCCGCGCCGCGGCGAGACCTTCGTGACCCGGAAGATCACTCGCGGGGTGGCCAGGATCAAGGCGGGCCTGCAGACCCATCTCCACCTGGGCAATCTCGATGCCGTACGCGACTGGGGGTACGCCCCCGAGTACGTCGAGGCGATGTGGCGGATGCTCCAGTGCGACACCCCGGACGACTATGTGGTCGCCACCGGCGAGGGTGTCAGCGTCCGGCAGTTCCTGGAGTACGCCTTCGCGCACGCGGGACTGGACTGGCGCGAGCACGTCCGCTACGACGCCAAGTACGAACGCCCGAGCGAGGTCGATGCGTTGATCGGAGACGCCACCAAGGCCGAGGAACTGCTCGGCTGGAAACCGGTCGTGAGATCGCGGGAGCTCGCCGGAATCATGGTCGAGGCGGACATCCGCCAATTGTCCGACCAACTCGCCGGTACGGCCGTGCGGGTGGACCGATGAAATCGCCCAAGACCACGGCCGGGTCCACCGCACTCCCGGTGGACCCGGGCGCCGCGACCGGCCGGCCGCGGCAATTCCTCACCTTCGGAGCTGAATGATGAACCCAACCAAGGGGCGCGGACACCCCGGGCACGGCCGGGTGCGTGCCGCTGCCGCCGCGCTCTGCCTGCTCGCCGGAGCACTGACCGCCGCCGCTTCCGGGGGCTCCCCGGCCGAGGCCCTCACCCCGCCGGTCTCCCTGACCGCGGACGACCTCACCACCTGGCAGACCAATGGAATCGTCTGGTCGATGGCCGGATCGGACGCGGGTGTCGTCTACACCGGCGGCACCTTCTCCACCGTCCGGCCGCCGGACGCGGCCCCCGGCACCTCGGAACGGCCCGCGGTGAACTTCGCCGCCTTCGACGCGGCGACCGGTGCGCCGACCGGTTGCAGTCTGTCGTTCACGCTCTCCTCAGGCACGGCGACCGTCCGGGCCCTGGCGCTCTCGCCCGACCAGAAGACCCTTTATGTGGGAGGCCGGTTCGGGTCGGTGAGCGGCGTCGGGGTGAGCAATGTCGCCGCGATCGACACCGCCACCTGCACCCCGCGCCAGGACTTCAAGGTCGCCGTCTCCGCGACGGTTCGGGCCCTCGCCGTCACCGCCGACACCGTATACCTGGGCGGTGACTTCAACTCGGTGGCCGGACAGACCAGGAACAAGTTCGCCGCGGTCACCACGGGCGCAGCCCTGAAGCCGTGGAAGGCCGACGCCGATGAGGTGGGCCGGGCCGTCGAGCTGACACCCGACGGAACGCACGTACTACTCGGCGGCAACTTCTTCACGGTCAACGGCACCACGTCGCATGCCCTGGCGGTGGTGGACGCCACGACCGGATCCGTGACCAAGAGCTATCCGGCCGGGTTCATCCCCAACACCTCCACGGTGCAGGACCTGACCACGGACGCCACCGGCTTCTACACCGCCAACGAGGGCACCGGCGGGGGTGTCTTCGACGGCCGGATCGCGCTGAACCTGAGCAACTTCGAACAGCGCTGGCGGGACACCTGCCTCGGTGCCACCCAGGCGGTCCTCGTGCACAAGGGCGTGCTGTACAGCGGGAGTCACGCCCATGACTGCGCCACCATGGGCGAGTTCCCGAACCAGCCGCGCAAACATCTGCTGGCCCAGTCCGTCGACGATCCGAAACTGCTCCCCTGGTTCCCGGACACCAACGACGGGATCGGGGAGCCGGTCGGGCCGCGGGTGATGGCGCAGGCCGGCAAGGGGGGCCATCACTATCTGTGGGTCGGCGGCGAGTTCACCACCGTCAACGGCGCAGCCCAGCAAGGCCTGACCCGGTTCGCCGACGGCCCCGACACCGGGGCTCCGTGGGTGCCCAACGTCAGCGTGTCGACGGTCGCCGCAGGCAAGGTGGAGGTCAACTGGCAGGCGAGCTTCGACACCGACGACGGCGAACTCACCTACCGGATCTACCGGGACGGCGCGAGCACCCCGGTGTACACCACGACGGGTCGCTCGATGTTCTGGGACCGGCCGCAGCTGAGGTGGACCGACACGGACGTGGCCACGGGCGAGACCCACTCGTACCGGATCAGTGCGAGCGACGGCACCAACACCAGTGCCAAGTCGGCAGCCGTCACCGCGACCGTGGCATCCGCGGCCGAGAAGTATCCCGCCAAGGTACTCGCGGACGGTGCCTCGCTCTACTGGCGTTACGACGACCCCTCGACCTTCGCGGGCGACACCGGCGGCGGGCAGAACAACGGCTTCGCACGCAACTCCCCCACCCGGCTGCTGACCCCGGCCGCTGTCGCAGGTCCCTCGACCGCGATCGGGCTCAACGGCTCGAACCAGTACGTCTACAGCAACAAGCGCCATCCGCAGCCGACCAGATTCTCGGTGGAGACCTGGATCAGGACGACGACGACCAAGGGCGGGAAGATCATCGGCTTCGGCAGTCTGACCATGCAGAACAGCACCCAGTACGACAAGCACGTATACATGCGCGACGACGGCCGACTGGTCTTCGGGGTGAAGAGCGGCAGCACCCGGACCATCACCACACCCACCGCCTACAACAACGGCGCCTGGCACCACGTCGTCGCCACACAGGGCACCGGCGGCATGGCACTGTACGTCGACGGCAAGCTCAGCGCCTCGACCGCCCTGTACACCGGCAACGAGAAGTACGACGGCTACTGGCGGGTGGGCGGGGACAACATGAACGGCTGGCCCAGCAGGCCGACGAGCGACTTCTTCGCCGGGCAGATCGACGAGACCGCCGTCTACCCGACCGCGCTGAGCAGCGCGCAGATCAGTGCCCACTACGCGCTGAGGACAGCCGGATGAGGAATCTGTTCCGGGCCGGTGCCGCCGTCGTCGCACTGACGGCGGCACTGGCCGCCTGCGGCTCGCCCTCCGGCGGAGACAAGGGGGCGGACGGCGCCGGGCCGTCCGCGGTGCGGGCCCCGCTCACTGCCCCGTCGGCCGGGCCCGGCACCACCGGACCCGGTGGCTCCCCGGCTCCGCACACGAGTGAGCCGCCGAAGCTTCCCTCCGATGAACTCACCCCGGCCACCGGTTCGTTCACCCGGAGGCAGAAGGATTATCTGGTCGACCGGGTGCCCAGGGGCATGGACCCGGCGGCCGTGCTCCAGACCGGCCAGGAGACCTGCGACCGGCTGGATTTCCTGGTCAAGGCCGACCGGGACGTGGCGGTCGGCGCGATCGTGACCGGTGAGATCGCGGATGCCGAGCCGGCCGTCGAGCACCTCTGCACCCGGCACCGGGACCTGCTGCGGGAGGCCGCCCTCGGGTACGCGGACGGCACGTACAAGGGCGAGCGGCTCCGGCCGGGCCGCTACCACGACGTCTCCCCCACCGGGAACTGCACCTGGCGGATCACCGGGGCCGACGGCAAGTCCCTGTCCTCCGGCTCCGCCTCCGCCGGGAAGCGGGCCGCGATCACGGTCCCCGAGGAGGCCCGCGCCTTCACCTCCACAGGCTGCTACGCCTGGCTGCCCGAAGGAGACCTCGGATGAGCAAGCTGCCGATCGCCGTGGTGATCCCCACGAGGAACGAGGCGCTCAACATCGCCGAGGCGGTGAAGTCGGTGCTCGGCCATTTCGAGGCGGTCGTCGTGGTCGACTCGCACAGCACGGACGACACGGCGAAGATCGCCGAGGACTGCGGGGCCGAGGTGGTCACGTACACCTGGGACGGCGGTCATCCGCGCAAGAAGCAGTGGTGTCTGGACCATGTCCGCACGGATCTGGACTGGATCCTGCTGCTCGACGGGGACGAGCGGATCGGTCCCGGTCTGCTGGCCGAGCTGCGGCAGATCTTCGCCGACCCCGGCACGCCGAAGCCCGCCGCGTACGACATCCCGCTCGGCTACTGGTTCTGCGGGAAGCGGCTGCGGCACGGGTACACCATCCGCAAGCGGTCGCTGACCGACCGGACCCGCTGCCGGTACCCGGAGGTGGGGGATCTCGACGCGCCGGGAATCGGTGAGGTCGAGGGCCACTACCAGCCGGTCGCCGAGTCGGTCCGGTCGCTCCGCAATCCGATCGAGCACCAGGATCTCGACCCGGTCACCGCCTGGTTCGAGCGCCACAACCGCTACTCGGACTGGGAGGCGTGGCTGGAGCACCACCCCGAGGTCAAGGAGCAGGTACGGAGGGTGAAGTCGCGCCAGGGGCAGCTGTTCCACAAGGCACCGTTCAAGCCGCTGGTGTCGTTCGCCTACATGTATCTGTACCGGCGGGGGTTCCTCGACGGGCGGGCGGGTTTCGACTTCGCGCTGGCGATGAGCTTCTACCGCTGGCAGATCGCGCTCAAGTCCCGTGAGGGGAGGACGATGTGAGCTTACGGGCTCTTCGGCGGACCACGCCCTCGTAGGTCCGCCGGAGGGCAGCGGTCACGGCTTCGATGGTGAAGCTCTCGTTGACCAGGTCCCAAGCAGCCTTGCCGGCCTTGGAGTTGGCCTCCGGCTCGAGGAGTTCCAGGACGGCGGCGGCGACCTTGCGCGCGTTCTCCCCGTCCTCGCCGACCCGGCTGTCGATCACCCGGCCCGCGCCCGCGCGCGCCACATCGGGGCCGAGTCCGCAGGTGCGGGTGATGACCACAGGGGTGCCGACGGACATCGCTTCGAGGACGGACACGCCCAGGGGTTCCTCGATCGACGGCAGTACGTACACATCGGCCTGCCGCCCCGCCGCCAGGACCTCTTCGTGACCGAGCGGGCCCACATGGTCGAGCGATCCCATCACCCCGAGTCGGCGGGCGAGTTCGAGGGTCGCGGGCAGCGCGCCGGTGTCGGGGCCGGCCAGCACGAAGCGGGCGTCCGGGTGCTCGGCCAGAACCGCCGGCATCGCGGCGACGAAGTCCTCCGGGCGCTTGCGCTCCTGGATCCGGGCGAGGAAGAGGACCGTCGGCGCCCGCCCCGGCTCCCGGGCGGGCTTGATCCTCTGCGGGCGTACGCCGTTGACGAGCCGTACGGTGCGGGTCAGCGGGACCGGCGCGGCGACCGCGTTCACATCGAGGCGCTCGGTCTCGGTGAGGTGCAGTACGGCGTCGGCCCCGCGCAGCACCCTGCGTACCCCCAGCAGGTCCGTCAGCCGGGCGACCCGGTTCTCGGTGGGATCCACCATGCCGTGGGTCTGGAGGACCAGGGGTGTGCCGGAGGCCAGCGCGAGCAGCGCGGCGGGCAGTGTCACCAGGTCGCGCATGAGATGGACGTGGACGATGTCGGCGCCGCGCATCATCCGGCGCGCGGCGAGCAGGAGCGCACCGGAGGTGATCCCGCTGACCTCGAACGCGGGGAGCAGATGGCGGGCCCGGAAGAGACGGGCCGGCACTCCCTCGACCTGGCGTGGGAGGGGGCCCTCGAATCCGTCGCCGAGCGCCATGATCCTGGCATCGTCACCGGCGGCCCTCTGGACCTTCGACAGATTGAGCGCCACTCTGGTCGGGCCGCCGAACGCATGGTCCGGGGTGTGCAGTGTGACGACGTGCAGGATCTTCACCAGGGTTCCCCTCGACCTCGGCCAGCCTTCTACAGACTAGTCATCCAAACCCCCCAAGTGGGTTGATTCGTTAGAGTGTTCACCGGTCCACGGGAACGGGGAGCACATGACGTCCGTGCACGAGGCGGCGCCGGCGAAGCCCATGTCGTGGGCGATGCTCTCGCGCGCTCTGGCCGTGCCTCTCATCCTCGCTCTGGTCTGCTTCCTGCCCGCGGTGATCGCCGCGCAGCCGGGTGCGGGCGTCCGGGACACCGCTTACTGGCTCCAGCTGGTGCTGACCTGTTATGCGGGGACCCGGCTCGCGACCATGATCCTCTCCACCCGGCGGCGGCTGCTCCAGGGCGTCTTCTGGATGTTCGTGTACATCGCGATGGGGGTGGCGCCTTTCGCCCAGGCCGTGATCGGGCAGACGCCCACTCCGATGGTCGGGCCGCGATCGGATCTGGTGACGGCCGTCGCGCTGATCCTGGTGGGCTGTGCCGCGTTCGACCTGGGGGCCCTGCTGGCGTCCCGGCGGCCGCTGCGGCAACGGGCCGCAGTGCGTTCCGGGGGCGGTCCGGCCGTCGCGCACCGGGTGCGGCTCAGACTGCTGGTGCTGCTGGCCTTCGCGGCGAGCGGCTACTACATCGTGAAGCTCGGCGGACCCGCCGTCTTCTTCACCAGCCGTCAGGAGATCAGTGCCTCGGTCGCGGCCAGCGGGGTGGGGTCGGGCCGGTCCAATGTGGGTTCGGCCTTCCTCAAGGGCTTCGGGACGGTACCCGCGCTGCTCGCGCTGCTCTTCTTCACCCGCCGTCTTGTGACGTCGCGCAGGGCCCGGCGCTCCCCGTCGACGGTGCTGGCCTGGGCCGGGCTGATCATCCTCAATGTGATCGTCAACAACCCGGTCTCCAACGCCCGTTACTGGTTCCTGACAGTGCTGGTCTCGCTGCTTTTCACCGCGTTCCCGAGCAGCGCTGCGATGTACCGCTCGGTGCTGGCCGCCGGAGTGGTCGGAGCGCTGGTGCTGTTTCCGTACGCGGACCGGTTCCGCTACGACAGCGCCGGGTACCGGCCGGTGGAGTCGTCGTCGGTGTTCGAGCCGCTGGCCACCAAGGACTACGACCAGACGGTGATGTTCGCCAACACCATCACCTGGGTCGACACCCGTGGCCACACCTACGGCCGTCAACTGGCGGGCTCCGCCCTCTTCTTCGTGCCCCGGTCGGTGTGGAGCGGCAAGCCGGAGGACACGGGGGTGCGCGTCGGTCAGTGGATGGGAATGAGCATGACCAACCTGTCGGCGCCGCTGTGGACGGAGCTCTGGGTCGACTTCGGCGCGCCGGGCATGGCCGGTGCCTTCGCGCTGATCGGGTACGCGGCCGCCCGTACCGACCGGCGGTACGCGCGGGCCGTCTCGCGGGACGGCCCTGGACCCGGCAGCGTGCTGGCCGTAACCGTGCCGCTGATCGCCGGGTACACCTTCATCCTGTTGCGCGGACCGCTGTTGCAGGCGGCGGGGAAGCCCGCCGTCGCGGCGCTCTGTCTGCTGCTGGTCACAAGCCTCCGGGCCGAGGGCGGGCGGCGTCCGCACTGAGCGGTGGGCGCTCGACGGCAGTGCGACGCAGCAGCCCGGCCACCCGTGTCCAGGAGGCCACTGCCTTGCACACGGAACCCAGGCACAGCCCCCAGGCGGCACCCTGGACTCCGCCGAGCAGGTAGCCGCCGGTGAGGAAGGCGACCGAGGCGAGCGAGAAGACCACCTGGACACGGAGGGTGGTACGCGGGTCGAGGATGCGCAGGGCCAGCAGTCCGCAGGTACCGACAGCCATCGCCGCGTACTGGCTGCCGGTCGCCGGGAGCAGGGCGGCGGCCGTGGGCCAGGTGTCGCCGAGCAGGTGGCGTCCGACCGGGCCGGGCAGCAGGGCCAGTGCGGTGGCCCAGGCGGCCGCGGCGGCCGCCAGGACGGCTGCGAGCGTCGCCGCGGCCCGTACCCTGCGCCGTTCGTCGGCGAGTCTTCCCAGCAGGGGCGGGCCGAAGCCGGTGGCCGAGGTGTACAGCACGTTCAGCGGCCCGAAGAGGGTGGTCGCACCGCGCAGGGCACCGACCACCAGGGGGCTGCCGATCGCACCGAGCCCGAGCACGGAGAGCTGGCCGGTGGCATTGCCCACCGCGAACTCCACCACGAAGCGCCGCCCCAGATGGCCTCGTCGCAGCAGCACTCCCAGCCGCAGGGGCGTACCGGCCACTTCGCGGTGCAGCAGGGCGGCCGACAGCAGCAGGGCCGGCAGCGCGGACAGCCCCCAGACGGCGACCAGCCGGGCGGCCGGGGCACCGTGTGGCTGCACACCCAGCACGCCCAGCACGCAGACCAGTCGGAGCGCGTCGCCCGCCAGCGCCAGGTGCGGCAGGTGCAGGGTGGAGAAGGCGTACCGCATGGCGTCCTGGCCCAGCACGACCGGCAGGACGAGTCCCAGTGCCGTCAGGGCCTGCGCGGTGGCCCCCGGCAGCGTCGGGCAGACGCCGGCCAGCAGCGCGCCCAGCACCGCCGCCGCGAGCAGCGTGAAGGTGACCGCCGACCGGCAGGCGCCGCGCACCTCCTCGCTCCCGCCGCGCCTCAGCACGAGCGGCTGACCGATGTAGGCGCCCGACACGCCCAGAAGCACCGTGAAGACGAGGTAGACCGCGGAGAACCGGGCGAAGTCGGCCACGGTGGAGAGCCGGGCGGCCGCCACCAGCACCAGGATGTTGGTGAGCGCGGCCACGCCCTGGTCCGCGACCGAGCAGACGATCGCGGTCCGTGCCCTCATCTGTGTCCGGCGGTGGAGTCGAAGGGGCGCAGCCCCAGCGTCTCGGCCGGGTCCCCGGCGTACTCCGGTCCGCCTCCGTCACTTCCCCGGCCCTGCCGCCCGCCGCCCGTGCGGCGCCTGGCCGCCTTCTTGAGGGCCCGGCGCTCGTGGCGGCTGCGGCCGGGGTGCAGCAGGGCGCCGAGCACGGTGCCGCCCGCCGCCCCGATGATCTCCCGGATCCGCTCCAGGTCACTGCGGTGGACCTCGCGCGGGTCGCACACCACCACGACGCCCTCCACCCGGTCGATCAGCGCGACGGCGTCGGCGTACGAGAGCACGGGCGGGGCCAGCACGATGACGACCGCGCCGGGCCGGTCGCCCTCGGCGACGATCACCCCGACGGGTGCCGACGTCAGGGCTCGCGGCACGTTGTCCGTGTGCCGGCCCGCTATCAGGGTGAAGGCGCCCGACCCGGGTACGTCGACGTTCATCCTGCTCTCCGACGGCCAGGCCCGTTCGCCCCGGGTCGCCCAGCGGGGCCGGGGGCCCTGCACCGCCGGTCCCAGGTCCCTGGCCAGCGCGGGGGCACGCAGATCGGCCTCGACCAGGATGACGTCACGCCCCATCTCGGCGAAGGCCGCGGCCAGGTTGGCCGCGGCGGCGGCCGCCCCCGTGCCGTCCCCGCGCGGGGCCGTGACCAGGAGCCTGCGACGCTGGGCGAACGAGGGATCGTAGGCGAGCCGGAAGGCCACCGCGCGGTACTCCTCGGCAAGCCGGCTGCCGCTCCGCCCGATGGCCAGCAGCGTGCCGGCGGACGCCCGCTCCCTGGGCAGGGTGCCGAGCAGGGGCGCGCCGAGCGAACGGACCAGTTCCCTGGTCGAGCGCACGGCAGGGTCGAAGACGAGGCGCACCCACGACAGGAGCAGTCCCAGGGCCAGGCCGACTCCCGCGCCGAGCCCCAGCAGCAGGGGCAGCCCTGCGCCGGTGGGCCCGCTCGGGGCGACGGGCTTCTTCGTCAGGTATCCGGGGGTGGTGTCCAGCGCACGCAACTCGGAGATCTTCCGGCTGAGTTCGGAGATCGCGACCACAAGGTTGGCCCGTGCGCCGGCCACGTCGTCGCTCCCGGCGGCCTGCTCCGTCAGCTGGTCGCGCTGTGCGGTGAGCGGGCTCAGCTGGGCTCGGTAGCCCTCGACCATGTTGGCGATGCTGTTCTCGGTGCGCTGTCTGCGAATCTCCAGATAGGCGTCGGCCAGTGCCTGGGCCCGTTCCTTCGCCAGTTCCGGGGTCCGGCCGGTATAGGAGAAGCGGAGCACGAGGGTGTTCGGCGGGTTGGTGACCTGGAGACCGGAGAGCAGCGGTCCGACCTCCACCCGGTCCCCCTGCCTGGCCAGGGTGGCGACGGCCAGGTTACCCACGGTGTCGCTGACAGCGGTCTGCCGTTCCGAGCCGATGTTGATGCCCTTGTCGGCGGAGGCCCCGGCGGCGAAGGGGTCCGAGGCGGCGGAGCGTACGACGACCTCGCCGGTCGAGGTGTAGCCCTCCTCGCCGCTCAGGGCGAGCCAGCCGCCGCCGAGAAGCCCGACGACCACGCCGCAGGCGAGCAGGGCCCGGTAGCGCAGGAGCTGGCGGAACTGGTCCCTCAGCAGCGCGGGTTCGTCCTGGTCCTCCAGGGTGCGGATCGGCTGGTTCATCGACGTGGTCTCCCTTGTGTGTCCGCAAGGACCTCGGTGAGCAGGGCGTCGAAGCGGGCCAGGCCCGCCTCGCGGCTCAGGTGACGTGCGACGTACTGTGGCCCGTTGGCCCCGAGCGCGTCCGCCCCGGCCGGTGCCTCGATGAGCTTGCGTACGGCCGACAGCAGGGCCGCGGGGTCCTCCGGGGCGACGAGGAGCCCGGCTCCGGACCGTTGGACCTCCTGCGCGGTGCCTCCCCCGGCGGCGACCGAGGCCACCACGGGCCGGCCCGAGACGAAGTAGGAGGTGAGCTTGGACGGGACGCTCATGTCGAGTACGGATGCCCGCTGTGTCACCGCGAGCACATCGGCGGCGGCGAGGATGTCCGTGAACTCGGAAGCGTCGGCCGGGGGCAGGATGTCCAGGTTGCGCAGGCCCGCGGCGCGCTGCAGCAGCGCCTGGCGCTGATTCCCGTCCCCCATGAGCACCACGCGTATCTCCGGGGCGAGCCGGGCCGCGTCGACAAGGACCTCAAGCCCCTGCTTGAGCCCCATGTTCCCGGAGTGCAGGACCACCGGGGTGCCCTCGCTCCAGCCCAGCCGCGCCCGGGTGCCGGCCCGGTCGGCGGAAGGCGCCCGCACATGGGACCAGTTGGGCACGGTGCGGATGCGCCCCGGGTCCACTCCGTACGCGGTGACACGGGGCACGAAGCTCTCGTGGATGACGCCGACGAGGGCCGCGGAGCGCAGCGCGTACCGTTCGGCGGCCGAGGCGGCGGCCGCCGCCCTGCCTCCGCCCCGGATACCGCTCTGCGCGGCGGCGGCGCCCATCAGGTCCTGCACGACCGGTATGTAAGGGACACGGTGGCGGGCGGCCAGCCGGGCACCGATGACGCCCCCGGCGAGGCTGGGAATCTGGGAGACCACCGTGTCCGGCGGGCGCGATGCGGGCGGCGACAGCAGGCCGTGCGCGAGCACCGTCGCCTCGAACGCGGCTCTGCGCAGGGCGGACTGACGGGACGGCACGTAGTGTCTTCGCCGGTGCACGGTGACCCCGGCCCGCGTCTCGGCGACCCGCCACACCCCCCGGTACTCCGGGTCGGTCCGCCAGGAGGGGTAGTGCGGCATTCCGGTCAGTACGTGTGTGTCGGCCCCGGCCGCGGCCCAGTGCTCGGCAAGCTGCGCGGCGTACGGGCCGATGCCCGTCACCTCCGGTGCGTAGTTCGTCGAGACCACCAGCAAGGTGCGGTCCTCGAACGGCTTGTGACACTCGGCATCGGACATGGACGCTCGCCTTCCCCCCGGAACAATCTGTCTTCCCCCCAAGGAACAGCCCCAAATGCGAGCTTATCCGTTCACGTGATGCGCAAGTGGCCTTCACAGTAAGGTCGTTGCACCATCAACTCCGATACCGACATCCCACCGCACCGGATGCCATGTCCGGACAACTGCCGTGTGGGACACCGGCATCGCGTTCACCATGGGGGGAGAGAACGGATGGCGCACAGGGTCGGCTACGCGCCGGGGGTCTACGACCTGTTCCATGTGGGGCACCTCAACATCCTGCGGCATGCCCGCAGTCAGTGCGACTATCTCGTCGCCGGGGTTGTCTCGGACGAGATGGCCGCACTCGCCAAGGGCCACCGGCCGGTGATTCCGCTGCCGGAGCGGCTGGAGATCGTGCGCAGCGTGCGCTACGTGGACGCTGCGTTCGTCGAGACGGTGCCCGACAAGGTCGAGACCTGGCAGCAGGTGAGGTTCGACGTGATCTTCAAGGGGGACGACTGGCGGGACACGGAGCGAGGAAAACGGCTGGAACGCGACTTCGCCGAGGTCGGTGTGGAGGTCGTCTACTTCCCGTACACCGTGCACACGTCCAGCACCCAGCTGCGCCGGGCGCTGGACACACTCGTCAGTCCGCAGTCCGGAGCGCTCTGAGCTCCCTGAACCACTTGGCGAGGAACACCACCAGGAACAGCGCGTGCACCAGCGCCAGGGCCGCGTAGCCGACGCGGAACGCGGCGGGATCGCCGAGGAGCAGAAACACCAGGCAGAACACTCCGTAGTCGGCGGGCAGCAGTAGGACGGCCCGCAGCCGCGACACCGGGGCGGCGGCTCCGGCGTCCGCCGCGGGCCGGGCGGACGCCTTTCCCAGCTGTTCGCGCAGCAGCCCCGCGCAGAAGGTCAGCACGGCCGTGAACAGGAATCCCAGCGGCAGCAGCAGCCAGCCCTCGCCAGGCAGCGAGATGAATCTCCGGAACGAGATCAGCACGGCGGTGTGTACGAGGATCATCTTGGCGCAGTCGACGACATGGTCCAGCCACTCACCGTCCGGGCCGCCCCGACCGGTGAGCCGGGCCAGTTGCCCGTCGGCCGAGTCGAGGGCGAATCCGATGGCGAGACCGGCGTACACCGCGACCGCGAGCCCGGGGGACGGACGGACGAGGGCTACCGATGCGAGTGCAGCGAAGGTGAATGCGGCGCTGACCAAGGTTACTTGATTGGGCGTCATCCCTATTCGGTACGCACCGGCCGCGAGCACCCGACCGGCCGGCCGGTTCACGTACCGCGAGTACAGCGACACCCCTTTGGCCGTCTTCTGCGCGCCGCGCAGCTCGCGCAGTACCGTGCCTGTGCTTCCCATCCCGCCCCCAGCGTGCCGCCGTTGCCGTCGGAGCCGCATCATGGCACGCGGGCCCGGTCCCGCGCGGCCACTCGCCCGCTCCGGTCGGCCACGGCGGGGACAGTGTGTGTCAGGCGGGCAGGGTGCGGCACTCCGGGTGGCCCCAGCCGTTGGGGTTCTTGGCGATCATGTCCTGTGCCGCGTAGGACTTTCCGCAGTGGCAGCGGCCGGCGAACCTGGCCCGGATGGTTCCCCCGGAGCGGGTGGGGCGTGACGCGCCCCCGGCCTTCTTCGTCGCCGTGCCGCTCCGTCGCCCCTCGGTCGCACGGGCCGGGGCGGGCGTCGGCAACTGCGTGGCACCGTGGACGGTTCCGGCCGGCCGCTGGGCCACCGCGGCCTCGCTGGCCGCCTGGTCGGCGAGCGCGTTGAGCGGGTCGCCGTCGACCTGGTGGGCGGGAACGTAGGTGAAGCGCACGGACCGGCCGGTCAGCAGGGCGTCGATGCCGACCACGAGCTCACGATTGGCCACCGGCTTTCCGGCCGAGGTCTTCCAGCCGTTGCGCTTCCACCCCGGCAGCCACTTCGTGACCGCGTTCATCGCGTACTGCGAGTCCATCCGCACCTCGATCGGAACGGACGGGTCCGTCGACTCCAACAGCTCGTGCAGCGCGGTGAGTTCGGCGACATTGTTGGTGGCGGTCCCCAGCGGCCCCGCCTCCCAGCGCTCGGGCCGCCCCTGCGCGTCGGCCACGACCCACGCCCAGGCAGCGGGTCCCGGATTGCCCTTGGACGCCCCGTCACACGCGGCGATGATGCTTTCGTTCATACCCCCGATCATGCCAGCGTCGCAGCACCCCACCGGTGACCGTGACCCTGAGTGACGATTCGAGGTGCGGCGGCCCGACGGCGCTGGTTCTCTGATGGGGCCCGCTCTTCCCAACCGCACAAGGAGCGATGATGAGCATTGCACGTGAATCCGGTGACCGTGCGCAGCAGCTGCGCGACAAGGCCCGGCACATGACGGAGGCCGCCGAGCGCACCACCGACCCTGAGCAGCGCCAGCGGCTCCAGGAGAAGGCCCGGAAGCTTCAGGAGCAGTGCGACCAGATGGGCACCACGGGCGGCGGCAACATCCGCCCGCCCAAGTAGCACCTGGCTCATGCCGACGGCCGATGTCTTGCCGCTCTTCCATGGGTGTGCGGCAAGCCGTCGGCCGCCGTGCGGGACGGCTCCGCCCGAACGACGACGTGTGAGAGGCGGCGGTCGGGTGAGCCCGGATCGGATGGCGAACGCGGTCCGGTGCGGGCGACAACGCGGGAGCGTGCGTGCCAGGGGCGCGGCCGCCCGGTCGGAGGCCACCCGGCGCCCGGAGGCGGTCGGGGTGGGTGCGCACTGCCGCGGACCTGCCCCGTAGTCTTTTTCCATGACCGCTGGGGGGCCTGCGCGCCGTGTGATCGACGACCGTTTCGAGCTGGTGAACAGGCTCGGCAGTGGTGGTATGGGCATGGTGTGGCGGGCCCACGACCTGGCCCTGCACCGCGATGTGGCGCTCAAGGAGGTACGGCCCCCGGATCCGGCGCTCGCCGAGAACGACCCGGAGTCGGCCGGGCTGCTGCGCGAGCGGGTGCTGCGCGAGGCCCGTGCGCTGGCCCGGCTCGACCACCCGGGTGTCGTCACGGTCCATCACATCGTGGACGGCGGCGAGGGTGCGTATCCGTGGATCGTGATGGAGCTGGTGCCCGGCGCCTCGCTCGCGGAGCGCCTGGCAGAGGGGACGCTCACCCCGGCCGAGGCCGCCGGGCTGGGCCGCGGGGTGCTGTCCGCGCTGCGCGCCGCCCATGCCGCCGGAATCCTGCACCGCGACGTCAAGCCCGCCAACGTACTGCTGCGGGCCGACGGGAGCCCGGTGCTCACCGACTTCGGCATCGCGGCGATCCGCGAGTCCACCAGTCTGACGGCGACCGGCTCCATCATCGGTTCCCCCGACTACATGGCGCCCGAGCGCATCCGCGGCAAGGAGGGCGACCCCTCGTCGGACCTGTGGTCGCTCGGCATGATGCTGTACGTCGCCGTGGAGGGCCGGCATCCGCTGCGCAAGGCCACCACGCTGGCGACACTGGCGGCCGTGCTGGACGAGGAGATCCCGCCGCCCCGGCAGGCCGGTCCGCTGGCTCCGGTGCTGCAGGCGCTGCTGACCCGGGACACGGCCGCGCGGCCCGGTCCCGAGGAGCTCGACCGGATGCTGGCCTCGGTGAGCGAGCCGGCGCCGGCACCCGGACCGGGCCGTGCGGCGCCGCAGGACGCCGTATCGCCTCGCCAGGACGCGCCCACCCGGCGGGACGCGGTGCCGGCCGGCTACGGCCAGGCCGGCCCGACCACCGCCCTGCCCACCGCTCCCGTACGGCGTCCGCCCGTCACCGCTCCCCCGCGCGCCCGGCCCGCGACGCTGGGCACCCAGGAGATCCGTCGCCGGGTCAGGCGGGGCCGCGCCGTCGCGATCACCACCGCGCTCGCCGGAACCGCCCTGACCGGCGTCCTGGTGTGGTCGCTGGTGCCCGACTCGAAGACGGAGGGGGACGGCACCACCTCGTCCGCCCCGGACCGGGCCCCGGGCCGGGCCATGGGCAGCCCCTCGGCCGTCGAGGAGGGGGACAGCCCGCAGAAGACCACGGCACCGGCCAAGAATCTGCTGACGCCCTCCGCCACACGGTCCGTCATCGCGGCGCTCAAGCCGGTGATGGGCGGCACCGAGGTCACGTCGTTCACGCTGTACGACGTACACGCGAGCGCCGAGGCCCCGGTCCCGAAGAACAAGGCCCTGTACGACGTCTTCACCTACCGGGACGGCAAGGCCACCCGGGAACGGGCGGGCGGCACCCTCATGTCGGGCGCCAAGTCCGTGGACCTGGAGAAGTTCAACTGGGACGCCCTGCCGGGGCTGATCCGGCGGGCGGACAAGGAGCTCGGCGTCGCCGAGCCCACCAGCCACTACGTGGACATCGACCCGGCCTCCCCGTTCGACGACTACCGGCCGACGCTCAGCGTCTACGTCTCGGACGAGTACGGCGGCGCCTATCTGCGGGCCGACATCAACGGCAAGGTGCTCAAGAAGTACCCGCGCAACGGCTGAGCCCGTGGCGGCCGAGAGGTCGCCCGACGGCCTCTCAGCCCAGCACCCGTACCAGCACCAGCAGTACGGCCGCGATCACCACGCCCGACACCAGCGCGTGGAACCCTGCCGGAACGCCGCCGGCCCGGCGCTTCACCTCGCCCGCGGGCGGGACGAGGTTCTCCGCGCGGGCCAGCCACTCCCGCGGCGGGTTGTTGGGGACGACGACCCGCCAGGGCTGCTCGGGGTCGTACTCGACGACCGCCCTGGACTTGTGCAGCAGCCCCTGCAGGTCGAGGGGGTGTCGGACCTCGATGCGGTATGGGGGCAGTTCGTCGGTCACCACGGTCAGATCGAAGGCGAACACGGACTTCAGGGCCTGCCCGTCGGCGGCCGTCCGGCCGCTCTCCTTGTTCACCGCCCTCACTCCGTTGACCACGGCGGGTGCGAAGGCGCGCGGGCCGCCGGAGCGCAGCCCGGGGGCGGCGACGCCGGACTTCATGTCCTCGGCCGCCCTGCCGTACGCCGTCAGGGCCAGGGCTGTCACGGGGAGCGCGAGCATCAGCAGCCAGCGGGGGCCGTCCACGGCGCCGTGGACGAGTGCGGCCAGCGCGAGACCGGTGCCGATCGCGGACACCACGGTGAACAGTCTGAAGAAGCCGCGCGGAGAGGACGCGGTGGAGGTCGAGGTGGTCATGAGAGGCGCAGCACCTTCCGGCGGGGGATGACGACCCTGGTGTGTGCCGGGTCGTCGGGTCGGTCGGCGTCGTAGAGGGCGAGGACGTCCCGCCCGAGGGCGACGCGTTCCACGACGGCCGGGACCTCGTGGCGCACCCCGGCCGTGTCGTCGAACACCACGGTGACCTCGCCGTACTTGCGGCCCACCGACCGCCAGCCCTCGATCACCGCGTCGGCTGTGGTGTAACGGCGGGTAAGCCGGCGCAGTCCTCCGGCGCGCCGCAGGCTGACTGCCGCGCCCCACCAGGCGGCGAGGCAGCCCACGCCTGCGACGGACCACAGGAAGGTGAGCCATTGGGAGACGGAGAAGTCGCCGAGCGGTAGGAGGATGTGGAAGCTGGTGACGGTGTTCCGCTCGACCTGGCCCTCCGCCAGCGCGTCGTACCAGCCGGCTGCGGCCGCGACGGCCGAGAGTGCGATCACCGCGCCCGGTGCCGCCCGGTGCAGGTACCGGGCGGAGAGCAGGCCGAGGACGACGGCGCAGGCGATTCCGAGCATCGGCGACACTGCCGCGAGCTGGTCACTGGCGCAGCCCCCGGCCGCGTCGCAGGCCCATCTCACCCCCACCGCCTCGTGGCTGGAGATGTGCCACATCATCCAGACCTGCCACACCATCAGCGCGCACGCGATGACGCGCATCGCCTGCGCATAGGCCTTCTGCCGCACTGTTCGCCCTTGTCCTCGCCACGTCACGGGGCATTGACGTACCCCGGTGGAACCTATATGTGCTGTCCACAGCCTGTCCGTGATCCACACCACGCCGACTGCGGCTGCGGCGGGGTTCAGACTGCCCTGTTCAGCGCTTTCGGTAGCCAGCGGAGCTGGGCGGCCTCCTGGAACATGGCACCGCCCTCGTGCCCGTTGAACGGGTAGACCTCGATCTCCTTCTCGCCCGGGTACGCGTTGTGGGCGGCGAAGACCGTGGACGGCGGGCAGACCTGGTCCATCAGTGCGACGGAGAAGAGCGCGGGGGCGCTGCCCCGGGCTGCGAAGGAAACCCCGTCGACGTACGAGAGAGTGCGCAGAACGGTCTCCTCCTTGCCACGGTGCATCTTGAGGTAACGGGCTATCTCCGCGTACGGGTTGGAGTCGGTGAGCGTGACGGCCCGTCCGAAGTGGCAGAGGAACGGGACGTCGACGGCGATGGCGGCCAGGTCGGGGACGAGTGCGCCGACCGCGAGGGTGATGCCGCCGCCCTGGCTTCCGCCGAGGGCGACGGTGCGGGTGGGGTCGGCCAGCGGATGGGAGCGGGCGGCTTCGACGGCGCGTACGGCGTCGGCGTGGACCCGGCGGTAGTAATAGCTCTCCGGGTCCTCGATGCCCCGGGTCATGAAGCCCGCGTGGGAGGGACCGGAGCCGACCGGGTCGGGGGTGTCGCCGACGCTGCCGCCGCTGCCCTGGCCGCGTACGTCCATGATGAAGTGGGCGAAGCCGGCCAGCGGCCACATGCCCCAGCAGTGCGGAAGGCTGCGGCCGCCGTTGTAGCCGTGGAACTGGACGACGAGCGGGAGCGGGCCCTCGGCGTGCGCGGGGGCGCTGAACCAGCCCTTGATGGGGTGGCCGCCGAAGCCGGCGAAGGTGACGTCCCAGGTGCGCAGGCCGGTCAGCCCGGTCTCGACGGGTTCGAAGGAGACCGCGGGATCGTGGGCGCGCGTCTCGGCGAGGGTCTTCGCCCAGAAGGCGTCGAAGTCGTCCGGCTCGTCGATCTGCGGCCGGTAGGCGCGCAGTTCGGGCAGCGGCATGTCGAACAGGGCCATGGAGCTGGTCTCCTCACGGTGGGATTCCGGACAAGTCTGCCGTGCGCCGGTGCGGCATGGAGCGGCGGGTCCGGGTGCTGTCAGGTGCACCCGGCCCCGCCCGTCATGGGGTGGTTCAGTCGGTCAGCTGGACAGCCCCGCGGGCCGGCGGCGCTCTTGGAGTTGTTGGCGATGGAGCCACCCCACTCCGACCAGCCGCGCGCCGGGCAGTCTTGTCGCTGTCGTTGACCACGAAGCCGAGCCCGATGGACGCGGTGGGCTTGCCGGCGAGGCCGAGCGATGCCGACGGCACCGTCACCGTGTAGGGGGTGGTGGTGCCGTCACGGGTGATCCGGGCGGTGGCGCCGGGGGTCGGACCGGCGGACTGGCCGGACGGCGCCCGCTCCGGCAGGGTCCTGGGCTCCGCCGCACGCCCCGCCGTCAGCTCTGCCCGGCTCCCAGCCGACGTGACACGGCGCGCGCCCAGGGATGGCGTTCGTGGAGCTGCGCGGAGCGCCGGTCCAGCTCCTTGCCCAGGCGTTCCGTGCGCTTGTCGATGTCGAGCTCGTCCAGGATCCGGTCGACCTCGGCGAGCAGCGCGCCGTGCAACTGCCACTGCCGGGGGTGTTCCTGGATGTCTTCGAGCAGCAGACCGGCCACCCGGTCCCTGGTCGCGCGGCCGGCGGCGAGTGCCTGTGCCAGCCGGACCTCCGCCTCCTCGGCGTTCTCCGCGAGCGGAGTGGTGATCAGCTCCGAGAAGCTCTCGACGGCACCGGCCATCTGCCCGAACAGCTCCGTCAGCGACTCGGCCACATCGACGGGAAGCAGCTTCTCGTCGGTACGGGCCTTGGCCAGGTCGGTCAGGGTGCGCGAGAGCACCCGCAGCACCACGGCGCAGATCTCCAGGGCGTCCAGGCCGGTGCGCAGCACGACCCGGTACAGCAGTCCCTGCCGGACGCGCGGATTGAGTGTGAGGCTGTCCTCGGCCTGCCGGAGCGAGGCGTCGACCTCCACGATGTCGTGGTCGAGGCGGCGGGCGGCGTGGAGCCGGTCGGCCGCCCGCTCGACGGTGAGGTGACCGCTCACGTCCTGGCCCATCGCACGGAGCATCCGTCCCATTTCGCGGGCCAGGCCGTCGATGGAGGCACCGGCGGGCTGCACCCACACGGGAGGTGCGAGGAGCAGGTTGAACAGCAGCCCCACGCCGGCGCCGATCAGGGTCTCCAGCACCCGGTCCCAGGCGGTGGACGCGACCTGCGAGACGCCCAGCACGAGCATCGCGCTGATCGCCACCTCGGGTACGAACTCGCCGACGCGCACCAGCCGCCCGATGATCAGCGAGGCGAAGATCGTCAGCCCGAGGCTCCACCAGTTCAGGCCCACCAGCGCGCTGAGCGCAGTGGCGATGAGCACCCCGACCACGACCGAGTTCACCCGGCGGATGCCCGTGGTGAGAGTCGCGTAGAGGGTGACCTGCACGACGAGCAGCGCGGTGAGCGGTGCCGTGAGCGGTGCGGGATGCGGCAGGGCCCACACCGCCACGACGTAGGCGATGACCGCGGCCGCCGTGGAACGCAGGGTCTGCGCCCCGACGGGCTCGGTCGTACGCCGGACGAGCTCGATCACGGGTACGGATACTCGGGCCATCTCCTTCCCATGCCCGCCCGTACGCCGCGGAAGCACCTGGGCGAGGCGACACCCACCGTACGGGCGTGCAGGCCGGCGGGCCGGTCGTGGCCCCGGGTCACGGTTCGAGGGCGGCGAGCAGTTCCGCGGCCGTGGCGGTGGTCCGCACCTCGTCGGCCAGGGACTGGGCCCGCACACGGTATGCCGGTTCCTCGAGGACGCGTTCGGCGGCCGCACGGATGCTCCGTACGTCGTCGGGGCTCAGCACCGGCGGCTCGTTCGCCGGGCCGCCGGTCGGGGCGACGGCCGCCCCCGCCCCTGCCTCGGTCGCCAGCCGGGCGTTCTCCGGCTGGTCGGCGAAGAGAGGTACGCAGACCACGGGGACGCCGGCCGCGAGGGCGCCGTAGACCGTCCCCGAGCCGCCGTGGCAGACCACGAGGGAGGCGCTGCGCAGGACGTCCGCCTGCGGCACCCACGGCTCCGCGTGGACATGGGGCGGCAGCGGTCCGAGGTCCGCCGCGTCGATGTGGTGCCCGGTCGTGAGCAGTACGCGCACCGGCAGTACGCTCACCGCCTCCACAACCGCGCGGTACAGGCCGGTCGCGGTCGGCAGGACGCCCGCCTCGGTGCCGAGGGTGACATGGACCAGCGGTTCCTCCGCACCGTCCCACCAGTCCGGCAGCGCCTCCTGCCGGAGGTTCTCGTGGTAGCGGCGGGTCGCGGCGTACGGCGAGGGGTCCAGGGAGGCGGGCAGGCGGGTCAGATAAGGGGCGGCGAGGAGCCGCTCGGCGATGCCGGGGCCGTACGGGTCGAGCACGGGGCCCAGCAGATGGTCGGTGGCCCCGGTGAACCTCGCGGCCGAGACCGCGACCCGGGCATGCGGGACTCCATGGCGCTCGGCGGCGACCACCGAAGCAAACTCGAACGTCTCGTGCAGGACCAGGTCGGGCCGCCAGTCACGGCAGGCCTCCTCCAGCGCGGGAAGCATCGCGGCGGTGCAGAGCCGGCCGAACACCTCCCTGACCGTCATGGCGACTGCGTCCTCCGGGGACAGGGCCAGTCCGCGCTCCATGACCCGCGCGAGTTCCTCCTGGGGCAGCTCCCCACTGATGCGGTACGGCTGTTTCCGGGACGCCAGTAACGCTTCGAGTGCTGGTGGGGCGACGACGAGGACGTCGTCGCCCCGTGCCGTGCACGCGTCGATGAAGGGAACCAGTGGTTGGAAGTGGCCCGAGCCGCGGGTCGAGGCGAAAAGTACACGCATGGGGACGAGCCTAAAGATGTCCGCCCTCGACCCACAGGGCCGCTTTCCGTCTGATTAAGGCGCGTTTCCGGCGTTTGCGCGCCGTGCGTCCGTCAGGCCCGGTCGGTCGCCGGTCGTGCCGGGAGCGGATCTCGCGCGCTGCGGGCCCGGGTGGCGAGCAGGCGGCCAGGACGCCGGGCACCAGCAGCAGTGCGGAGGCGGCGGTGTAGCCGGCGTGGGCGTTCGATCCAGCGCTCAGGAAGGCGTTGAGGACGAGGATCCGGCCCAGATTCTGATGGGTCTGCATCGCGCTGCCGGCGCAGCCCTGCCGACCGGGAGTGACGCCGAAGGTCGCGGAAGGCGCGACGACGGCCGGGAAGCGGACCGGAGCGCCGGGGAAGGGGCCGACTCCCGGGGAGTCGGGGCGCAGCCGGGCCACTGCCCGTACCTCGATCCTCGCGCCGGACGGCCCACTTCGCATCCGGATCACCTCACCGCCGCCCGAGCGGCCCCGCTGCCCGTCCGGCTCGACCGCGCCGGCAGGACGGTGCAGCTGATGGTGCACTTCCCGGCCGAGCGCGAACGCGCTCTCGCGGACGGCACCCACTCCGGCCCTGATCCGGGTGGGCCGCCTCCCCGTGGCCACGGCGCGCGAGGTCCTCTCCCACATCGACGACGACTCCCTGAGCCGGACGATCCGGCTGG
>NZ_JBSFET010000024.1:0-94390 GCF_053594575.1 Streptomyces sp. NPDC001880 | reverse complement strand
GACATCGTCACGTTCATCGTGAACCAGGGCGCCCAGATCGTGGAGTTCGTCAACGCCGTCCTGGACGCGGTCATCGCCATCGCCAACGGCGGCGCAGCAGGCGTCCCGAAGATGGTCGAGGCCGCCCTCGCCGCCAGCGTCCCGCTCCTCATCGGCTTCCTCGCCTCACTCCTCGGCATCGGCTCCCTCGCCAACAAGGTCAAATCCGTCTTCCACGCCGTATCCCGCCCCGTCAACCGCGCCATCGACAAAATCGTCAACTTCATAGCCAAGGCAGGCAAAAAGCTCTGGGCGAAGATAAAAGGGCAGAGCAAAAACAAGGAAACCGAGAGAGAAGAAAGCAAGATCAAGCGCTTGAATGCAGCAAGAAATTCAGTCCTTCGCGTACTGAGTCGCGGGATTACGGGAGCCAAATTACGAATACTTCTCTCCGCAATCAAACATCGACACAGATTACGTGAACTCCGCGTGGAAGATCAGGGTGAAAACAAGGCGCGAATATATGGCGCCATCAACCCTCAATTCGAAGAATTTCCGAACAAAATACCAGTCGTGGACAAGGTTACACCAGAGAGCCAAAAGGGGGGTGTCGAGAAAGCATTTCGAGCAATGGGATTCACGGAGCTCAGAAAAATAAAAGAGGGTCAGGGGTTGAATATTCGCGTAGAGAGGGGTAAGCCTAAGGGGGAGCCTGGCCTCGCCGTTGAATCCATATATTCCATTCATTACGTCAGGCAGAAGCAGAAGAAGCAAGAGGATCCGGAAGACTTTTCATACGCGGTTGTCGTCGAGATCGAATTCGAAGAAGGGGCAATCTCCGACTTGATCTCCGGCCCCAAGGGCGTAATCGATGGAAATACTGCCAATAAGTTCGTTGCTGCAGGCGACGGCGTCATAGAGGTCGAGGAAATCGATGGACGAAAAAGAAAAGTTTTCGTCTTCCATGCCAAGAGGCAAAATCTCCCAAAAAGGCTGCCTCTCCAGGAAGGCGGACGTCGCAACGTATTCGTCTACAAAGTGGAGCCGTCACACCAACCGGGCACAGCCCCTGTCGAGAACTACCTGGTGGTCTCCAGTAATCCCAGCAACCCCGACGCACTCGTGCACGATGTCAATGCACGGATTCGTAGAATATCCGTGATAGGTGGAGTGCGGGGTCAAGTATCTCCCGAGGTGGTCCAAGAGAAACTGGGAGGCTGAGTCACGTGATGCGCACACCCGATGAGGACGACGCTGTCACGAGAATGTTAAAAATCCGCAAATCAAAAAATAATCCTGGGGGAATTCCCTGGGAGGATGTTGCATCAAAGCTCGCCTCGCTCCCACCCGACAAGCGCTTCCGCATTGCTGTCCGGGCAGAATGGACGATCAAAAACCTCCCAGTGGCGGACGAAAGCGAGGCGTTAATTCTCCTGCTGGCTCTGGCAATCACTGAAAGCAAATCACTCACTCGCCTCGCCTTGATGGCGCTTGATTCACCAAACGCCTATTTCAAGGAAGACTATGCAGCACTCCTTGATTTTATGGGCGAGAATGAACTTGCCGACCGAGCCCTTGCGTCAATTTTGAATAATTCCATTTCAAATTTCGATAGACCCGATCTGTCGGCTACTCTCCGTACGCTTCATGCCCGCGGTGCACGCGAATACGCTGCCGCGGCCCGACCTTTCGTGAATAATCAGGATCCCGAGGTTCGGGGTGCGGCCATGACCTATATCTATGACTACGACACAGGCGAAGCTGGTGTCGTATTTCTCGCCAGACTCCAAAATGAAAGCGACCCGGAGATTGCCCAGTTTCTTATCGATGGACTCGTGATGTGGCATCATGTAGACGCCATTCCGCAGCTATCTTCAATGCAGAGAAATCAGGCCGTTCCAAGTGAGCTCAGAGCAGCTGCTCTAGCCGCAATTGCAGACCTTCAATCGGGAGAGCTGTAGCCCGTTACAGATGGAGAATAATTCTCCGCTAGCGCAAATTATTCGGGCCTTGAAGGGACTGAAGAGTCTCTTTCCTCGATGACTCGGACTGTCACACTTCGAAGGGGCCTCCGCTGCCGCGGCGTCCTTGGAGGAGACCTGGCTCCGAGAGCTGCTTGATTCTGGTACTCGCGCCGGGGCATGTGCACCAGCATCGCCATCGACATCCCCGCAGCTGTCGCTGGTTAATGCCGCAGCAGCCACCCACAATCTATTGGGTGTTGCCACCCATCAGCTTGAAGTTCTCGGTGCGGAAGGAAAGACCCAGCTCAAGATCAGGCCGGCCTGCTAGTACTCCAGTCGTAGATCGTGATCTTCATGCCTGATTCGCGGCTTGTCGGCGGTAATGACTGGCCTGGGCGCGGGCGTGGTGGCGGCGCCGCCAGTCGGACCATCCGAGCCGGTGGGCCGCATCGCGGACCGGCCGGGCGACTTCCCCAGCCCACTCGGCGATCGTCCAGCAGTTCTTGCGCGGCAAGTCCGACAACAGCCCGAGTACGAAGTCCCGCGCCCGGCGCCGGGGTTCCACCCGCGTGAACCGGCCCGCGATCTGGTGCATCAGGCCCTCGAACGCCTCCTGCCAACGGGCAGGGTCTACGCTGTGACCTGCGGCCACCGCGTGATCTTCAGTCTTCACACACCGATGATCAACAGTGGCCGCAGCTGTCGTTGCACCCGCCCTCACCGGTGCGATCACACGCTCTGGTGGGGCTGGGGTCTCTTACGGATCTTGCCGGGCGCCGAGATCCGTTGGAGATCCCCTCAACGCAGCGCCGGGGCGGCAACGTGTGATCATGCCGATATGGCACCTGGTCGGATCATATTCCTCAACGGCACCTCCAGCTCAGGGAAGTCGAGCATCGCCCGGGAGCTTCTGGACATCCTGGACGACGGCGTCTTCTTCCACATGGCGGTCGACGGCTTCAACGCGATGCGCAGCAAGCGGGAGCTCGGGGCGGAAGAGCTCGACGCCGCGCTGCGGCGGACCAGGATGGGCTTCCATCGCTCGATTGCGGCCATGGCCGAGGTGGGCAACGACGTTGTAGTCGATCACGTTCTGAGCGAGCCGTGGCGGCTGCTCGACTGCCTGACGGTTCTACGGCCCGAGGACGTACTGTTCGTCGGTGTCCACTGCCCGCTGGACGAACTGGCCCGGCGCGAGCTGGCCCGGGGCGACCGCCCGCCAGGCCTCGCGGCGCACCAGTACGACCTCGTTCACGGCCATGGCGACTATGACCTGGAGTGCGACACCAGCACCGCAAGCCCACGCGAATGCGCCCAGCGGATCAAGGAGTTCCTCCCGCGCCGCCCCAGCCCCACCGCCTTCACCCGCCTCGGCCGACGCCACCTGACGTGCGACCAGGAGCCGCCGACAGCTCGGGGCTCTGAGTCTGATCCGCATGGGTAAGAGCCCTGCGCATGAAGATCACGATCTACGGCTGGAGTACTAGGCATCTCTGCCAGCGGCCTGATCCAGGAGAGTGAACGGATCTACTACGACACGGACGGGAGTCCGGCAGCGTCACGGGACATCACGGTTGTCGACGTGCGGCGGGAGACCGCATACGAGATCGACATCGAGCAACCGGTCGAACGACACGGGTGACCGCCCGTCGAACCTTCCTCGTCGTCCTGCGGACACGTGCCGTGACGATGTATCAGTCATTTGTCGCGTGCCTCCTCGTCCGCACGGAGGGGCGGCCCGGCCGTTCCGGGGCCGCCCCCGCACCTCCTTACTGATGCCTCACTCGCCCCCGTGGCACTCCCGGTACGCGTGACCCGATCCGCACCAGCACGCCGCATTGCGGGCCGGGGGCCAGGGGATGGCTCGGCCGCGGGCGGCGAGGGTGGTGGCGTACTGGGGGAGGAGGTCAGGGTCGGTCGGGGAGGCGGCCTCCGAGGCGGCGAAGGCCTCGTACGACGGGACCGTGCCGGTCACGATGCCGAGGTTCGGGGTGCCGGCCTGGTGGAGGTCGCGGAGCGCGGCCTCCAGGCGGGCCAGGTGCTCGGGGTGGGAGGGGTACTCGTCGCGCAGGTCCGGGTAGGCGGTGAGGAGTTCGGCGAGTTCGGCGGCCGGCCAGTGCAGCAGCGCGACCGGGAACGGGCGGGACAGCGCCGTGCGGTACGTGCCCAACTCGGCGCGGAGGCGGGTGATCTCGGCCTGGAGCTCGGCCGGGTCCGAGGAGCCCAGTGACCACAGGCGCTTCGGGTCGTGGAGCTCGTCCAGCGGGACGGCGGCGGTGTGGAGGGTGTCGGCCAGCTCGTCCCAGGCGTCGTGGTCGACGCCCATCAGCCTGCGTACCCGGTGGCGGCCGAACAGCAGCGAGTGGGTGGCGTACGGGACCTCCTCGCCCGGCGCCAGGAGCAGCGTCAGCGCGGTCGAGAAGCAGTCGTGGGCGGCTTCGAGCTCGTCGTGGGCTTCGAGGGTCTCGGCCGCGATCTCCCAGGGCCCGGGGTCGAGCGGGCCTGCGGCGCGGATGCCTTCGATGATCGCGCGGGCCTCGGCCTCGTGGCCGTACTCCCACAGATTGGCCGCGTTCAGGGCCTTGACCAGGTGGGGGTGGTCGAGGTCGGGAGAGCCGAGGAGTTCCTCGTAGAGGGTGGTGGCGCGGGCGCGGTCGTCGGCGAGTTCAAGATGGGCCGCGGCCTGGAGGAGCAGCGGCTCACGGTCCTCGGGGTACCGTGCCGCGGCGCGCAGCAGACGCTCGGCTTCGGTGGTGTGGTCAGCAGGCGTGTCGGGGCGCATAAATCACACCGTACTGCTGTATGGCTGCGGGGCGGAGAGTGTTCCAGGCCTGGAGAGTTACGGGCCGTGGGCCTATCGTGCGGGCCGTGCGGGAGCGGATACCGGTGGTGGTGCAGCGGAACGCGCGGGGGCGCAGGGTCGTCGCGCGCGGGCTCTGGACGGGTGCCGAGCTGGTGATGACCCTCGGCGTCGTCCTCTTGTTGCTCGTTGTTCATCAGCTGTGGTGGACCAACCGGCAGGCCCGCGCCGGGGCCGAGCACCAGGTGCGGGCCCTTCAGCGGGAGTGGGAGGAGGAGCGCGGGGGAGCTGGAGCAGTGCCCGGGGACGACGGTGATCCCGGGGCCGGTTCACAGAAGCCCGGCGGTGCCGGTGGCACCGGTGGTGCCGGTGGCCGGCCGGCCACGGGGGGCGCCGCCCGTTCCGCGCCCCGCTGGGACCAGGCGTACGCCGTCATCCGCATCCCCCGGCTCGGGCTCGTCGCCCCCGTCGCCCAGGGCGTCGGCAAGAGCGGCGTCCTGGACAAGGGGTACGTCGGGCACTACCCACGCACCGCGCAGCCCGGCCAGGCCGGGAACTTCGCGCTCGCCGGACACCGAAACACCCACGGCGAGCCCTTCCGATACATCAACCGGCTGCGACGCGGGGACCGCATCGACATCGAGACCCGGGACGCCGTGTACACGTACTCCGTCGGCCGGACGCTCGCGCGGACGAGCCCGCGCGACAGCGGTGTCATCGCCGCCGTCCCGCGCAGCAATCTGAAGCCGTACCCCGGGTACGAGCGGGCCGGTTCCTATGTGACGCTCACTACCTGCACGCCCGAATTCACCTCCCGCTACCGGCTTGTCGTATGGGGAGAACTCAATGATGTCCGGTCGCGGTAGCGGCGTCGCACTAAGGTTCCCTCACGTGCTCAGACGACGTCCGCAGTTGTTGTGGTTGCTGGTCCCCTACGTGCTGTACCTGGGGGCGCTGCCGCTCGTGAACCGGGTCCACCCGGTGATTCTCGGGCTGCCGTTCCTCTTCGTGTGGCTGCTCGGGGCGACACTGCTGACCCCCGTCGCCGTATGGCTGACCCGGCGGGGGGACCGCCGGTGAACGCCACGGTCGCGACCTCCGTCTTCGGCGTCTTCATGGCCGTCACCGTCGCCCTCGGACTGCTCGCGACGCGCGGGCGGCGGAAGGGGAACGGCGAGGGCGGCGGGCTCGCGGAATGGTCCGTGGGCGGACGCAGCCTCGGGACGGTGTTCATCTGGGTGCTGATGGCCGGCGAGGGCTACACCAGCTTCAGCTACCTGGGCGCCGCGGGATGGGGCTACAACTACGGGGCGCCGGTGCTCTACGTGGTGGCGTACATGTCCTGCGGGTACGCCATCGGCTACGTCGTCGGACCGATGCTCTGGGCGTACGCGCGCAGGCACGGGCTCGTCGGGATCACCGACATGGTGGCGCACCGCTTCGGACGGCCCTGGCTCGGCGCGCTCGTCGCCGTCCTCGCGACCGTCTTCCTGCTGCCGTACATCCAGCTCCAGATCACCGGCATGGGCGTGGTCGTCTCGACCATCTCCTACGGCGCCATCAGCCTGAACTGGGCCTACTTCATCGCCTTCGCCGTCACCACCGGCTTCGTCGTGGTGAGCGGGCTGCGGGGCAGCGCGTGGGTGTCCGTGCTCAAGGACGTCCTCGTGATCGTCACGCTCGGCTTCCTCGCCCTCTACGTACCGATGCACTACTTCGACGGGTACGGGCCCTTCCTCGACCGACTCGTCACCGAGAAGAGCGAGTGGCTGACCTTCCCCGGGCACGGGGACAGCGGGCTCGGACAGGCCTGGTTCATCACCACCTCGTTCCTCAACTCGCTCACCGTGGTGATCTTCCCCACGACTGTCGCGGGCTACCTCGGCGCGAGGAACGCCGACGTGCTGCGCCGCAACGCGATGCTGCTGCCCGCCTACAACGTGCTGCTGTTCGTGCCGATGCTGCTCGGTATGGCGGCCCTCTTCGTCGTGCCCGGCCTCGTCGGGGCCGAGTCCAACCTGGCGCTCTTCCGGCTCGTCGTGGACTCGCTGCCGGCCTGGGCGGTCGGTGTCATCGGTGTCGCGGCGGCGCTCTCCTCGATCGTGCCGATGGCCGTCTTCATGCTGGTCATCGGCACGATGTGGGGGCGCAGCGTGCTCTCGCTCGTACCGCGCTGGGAGCGGCGGCAGAAGGGCGCGGCGCAGGTGGTCGTCGTGGTCGCGGGGAGCCTCGCGCTGCTGCTCACGTACACCGCTCCGAACACCCTGGTGCGGCTCTCCCTCATTTCGTACGAGGGAATGGCGCAGCTGCTCCCCATGGTGCTGCTGGGGCTGATCTGGCGGCGGCTGACCCTGCTCGGGGCGATGAGCGGTCTGGTCGTCGGCGTGGGGATGGTGTGCGGGTTCGTGTTCACGGAGAACGACCCGGTGTGGGGGGTGAACGCGGGCATCGTGGCGCTCGGCGTCAACCTCGCCGTCGCGCTGGCGGTGACGTACGCGGGGCCGCGCGAGCGCGACGACCGGCCGGACGACGAGGTGCTCGCCCGGGACGAGACCGGGGCACCGCGACAGGAGGCGGAACCCGGCGGCGCTCTCGTGGGAACCGGCATCTGACCGACACCGGGACCGGTCACTGACCGACACCGGAGCCAGCCACTGACCGACATCGGAACCGGCGCCGGCCGACACCGGGACCGGTCACCGGCCGACATCGGAACCGGTCACTGACCGACACCGGGACCGGTCACTGACCGACACCGGAACCGGCCAGTGACCGACATCGGACGGACCGGTGCGCCGGACCCATCGTGTATAACGGCTGGAGAGCATCAGGCGCGCGTCTGTGCGAACGGCATGCGCGCCTGTGCGAACGACATGGACGCGCTCGGCCGAGCGGCCGCGAAGGGGAAGAGGGGAGGGGCCGATGAACGGCGACACGAGCCGTCTGCGCAGTGGCCTCGCCCAGCTGCTCCGCCCCGCCGGACTGCTGCTCTTCCTCATCACCGAAGTCCTTCTCGCCGAGGGCGGCAGCCTCTCCGCCGCGGTCGCGCTCGCCGCGACCGCCGCCGCCGGCTCCGCGCTCGCCGTCGCCTCGGTCATCAGCGCCCGCTGCGCCACCCCGGTGCCCCGCACCCGGGTCCGCACCGCCATCCGCGACCGGGAGAAACGCACCGCGTTCCTGCCCCAGCGGGACCCGGACGCCAAGGGGCGCAGGCGCCCCCGAGCTCCCGGCCGTGCCCTTCCGACGGCCGCGTAGGGGCTCGCAGCAGTAGCAAGCAGCAACAGCCACCCCGGTAGGTGCGCCCTGGGCGCCCCGCGCGGTTCGTCATGCCGAGTCCGTTCTTTCTCCCGGCACGACGAGACCCCCGGAGGGCTTACCCATGTCCGTCTTCATGTCCGCGTTCGCAGGCCTGGTCGGCGCGCTGGCCGATGTGCTGCACCCGCTCTTCCAGACCGCGTCCACCGCCGCCGCCATCGTGCTGTTCACCGCACTCGTACGACTCGCCGTGCACCCCCTGTCGCGGGCCGCGGCGCGGGGGCAGAAGGCCCGCACCAGGCTCCAGCCGCAGATCGCCGAACTGCGCAAGAAGCACGGCAAGAACCCCGAGCGCATGCAGAAGGCGCTCATGGAACTGCACAAGAAGGAGCAGGTCTCGCCGCTCTCCGGCTGCCTGCCCAGCCTGTTGCAGATGCCCGCCTTCTTCCTGCTCTACCACCTCTTCTCCAGCCAGAGCATCGGCGGCGAGCCCAACGAGCTCCTCGGCCACCAGCTCTTCGGCGCCCCGCTCGGTGAGCGCTGGCAGGACGCGCTCGCGCACGGCGGACTGTTCGGCGCGCAGGGCCTGGTCTACCTCGGCCTGTTCGCGATCGTCACCGTCGTGGCCACGTTCAACTACCGGCGTACGAAGCAGCAGATGGCCGCCAACCCCGTCACTCCGGCCGCCGGACCCGACGGACAGCCGGTGCCCGGCATGGGCGCGATGACGAAGCTGATGCCGCTGATGTCCTTCGCCACCCTCTTCACCGTGTCCGTCGTACCGCTCGCCGCCGCGCTGTACGTCGTCACGAGTACCACCTGGACCGCGGTCGAGCGGGCCTTCCTCTACCGCGACATGCCGGCCGCCGGGGCCGCCGTGGCCACCGCGGCGTGAGCGGAGCGGCGCACGCGCCGGTCCAGTATGTGAACAGAGTCTTGCAGAGTGATCAGAGGTCTTCGACGATCGGACAAGCCTGCGAGGGTCGACACCCATCCGACGGGCCCGATCGCGACCAAGGGGAGACAGACCGTTGAAGCTGCTTCGTGTGGGTACGGCAGGTGCGGAACGACCGGCGCTGCTGGACGAGAACGGAACCCTGCGCGACCTGTCGGGAGTCGTCGCCGACATCGACGGCGCCCTGCTTGCCGACGCGTCGGCGCTCGCCCGGGTGCGGGCCGCCGCGGCCGCGCCCGGCGAACTGCCCGAGCTCGACGCCGAGGGGCTGCGGGTCGGGCCGCCGCTCGCCCGGATCGGCAAGATCGTGTGCATCGGGCTGAACTACCACGACCACGCCACCGAGACCGGCGCGGCGATACCCACCGAGCCGATCCTGTTCTTCAAGGCACCGGACACCGTCGTCGGACCCGACGACACGGTGCTGGTGCCGCGCGGCAGCGTCAAGACCGACTGGGAGGTCGAGCTGGCCGTCGTCATCGGGCGCACCGCCCGCTATCTGGAATCCGCCGAGGAGGGGCTCGCGCACGTCGCCGGATACGCGACCGCGCACGACGTCTCCGAGCGCGAGTTCCAGATCGAGCGCGGGGGCACCTGGGACAAGGGCAAGAACTGCGAGACGTTCAACCCGCTGGGGCCGTGGCTGGTGACGGCGGACGAGGTCGCCGACCCGCAGGCGCTGTCGCTGAAGCTCTGGGTCAACGGTGAACTGAAGCAGGACGGCACGACGGCCGATCAGATCTTCCCGGTGGGCGAAGTGGTCCGGTACCTGAGCCACTTCATGACGCTGTACCCGGGCGATGTGATCAACACCGGGACGCCGGCCGGGGTCGCCCTGGGGCAGCCCGAGCCCAAGCCGTATCTGCGGGCGGGCGATGTCGTGGAGCTGGAGATCGCCGGGCTGGGGCGGCAACGGCAGGAGCTCAAGGACGCGTAGCGGACTGCGCGGTGCGGGCGGTGCGGGTCGGCGGGTGTCTTTGGTGACCGCCCGCGTGGGGCGGGGTGGGACTTCGGTTGTCTCCGGTGACCGCCCGCGCGGGGCGCATCGGGTCGTCGGGTGTCTCCGGTGACCGCCCCGCCCCGCGCGTCTTCTGCTACGCGTCGAGCGTCGTCGCGAACTGCTCCAGCGCCTCGACCACCATGGCGTGGTCCTCCGCCTGGGGCAGGCCCGAGACCGTGACCGAGCCGATCACGCCCGCGCCCTCGACCGCGATGGGGAACGAGCCGCCGTGCGCGGCATAGTCGCTCGGGTCCAGGCGCGAGGAGTCGTCGAAGGTCGTCCCCTTCGCCCGGAAGCGCGTTCCGACCAGGTACGAGCTCTCGCCGTACCGTTCCACGACCTTGCGCTTGCGGTCGATCCAGGCGTCGTTGTCCGCGCTCGATCCCGGCAGCGCGGCATGGAACATCTGCTGTGCGCCGCGGCGGATGTCGATCGCGACCGGGGCGTGCCGTTTCCGGGCCATCGAGACGAGCAGGTCGCCGAGCGCGTACGCGTCGTCGTGGCTGAAGTGCGGCAGCGTCAGACGGCGCTCCTGGGCGATGAGCTCGGAGATGGTCGGAGCGTTGGGGCTCATACGGGCTGCTCCTCTGTATCGGCGGAGGCGGAATCCGGATCGGCGGTGTCGGAGAGCTTCACGGTGACGCCCTCGCGGGCCGAGCGGCGGGCCGCTTCCAGGACATCCAGGGCCGCCGCGGCCTGAAGGGCGTTCACCGGATTTTCACCCTTTCCACGCAACGCGTCGGCGACCGCCGCGTAGTACGCGGGATAGTCGCCCGGCAGGGTGCGGACCGGGATGCCGCCGCCGGACAGCGGGGACTCGCCCGAGCCGATCCGGCCCCACAGCTGCTCGGGCTCCTCGCCCCACGGGCGGTCCGCCGCCGGACGCACGCCCGCGCGAAGCTCGGCCTCCTGCGGATCGAGACCGTACTTCACATAGCCGGCACTTTGGCCGAGCACCCGGAAGCGCGGGCCGCGCTGGGCCGCCGTGGCACTGACGTACAGATGCGAGCGCACCCCGTTCACATGGGTGATCGCGATGAACGTGTCGTCGTCGGCAGCGGCCCCGGGGCGGCGCACATCGCACTCCGCGTACACCAGCGCCGCCGGGCCGAACAGGGTGAGCGCCTGGTCGACGACATGACTGCCCAGGTCGTACAGCAGCCCGCCGATCTCCTGCGGGTCGCCCGACTCGCGCCAGCCGCCCTTCAACTGCGGGCGCCACCGCTCGAAGCGGGACTCGAAGCGCTGCACCTCGCCCAGCTCGCCGTCCGCGAGCAGGCGGGCGAGCGTGCGGAAGTCGTTGTCCCAGCGGCGGTTCTGGAAGACCGAGAGCAGCAGCCCGCGCTCCTCGGCCAGGGCCGCGAGCCCCCGCGCCTCGGCCGCCGTACCGGCGATCGGCTTGTCCACCACGACCGGCAGGCCGGCCTCCAGCGCGGCCGTCGCGATCGGGACATGGGTCTTGTTCGGCGAGGCGATCACGATCAGATCGAGTCCGTCCGCACGCTCCCACAGCTCCTGCGGCGACGCGGCGAACCGCACGCCGGGGAACTCGGCACGCGCCCGCGCCCGCCGCTCCTCGTCCGAGGTGACGACCGTGTCGAGGACGAGACCGTCGGTCGCCGCGATCAGCGGGGCATGGAAGACGGAACCCGCCAGGCCGTAGCCGACGAGTCCGACGCGCAGGGGGGCCTCGGACGGTCCGGACGTCTCGTGGGTCGCGTTGCCAGTCATGCCCGCCACTTAAGCAACGCTGTTGCCATAGTGCAAGCGACAGGGACAATGGGACGGTGAATCGGAGCAACAGTGGCGCGAACCTGCCGACGCTGCGCAGCCACAACACCGCCCTGGTGCTGGATCTGCTGCGGGTGGCGGGCGGGGCCGGCATCAGCAGGCTCGAACTCGCCGAGCGCACGGGGCTCACGCCGCAGGCCGTCAGCAAGATCACCGCCCGGCTGCGGGCCGAGGGCCTGGCCGCCGAGGCGGGGCACCGGGCGTCCACCGGAGGAAAGCCGCGCACCGTGCTGCGGCTGGTGCCGGACGCCGGGTACGCGGTCGGCCTGCACCTGGACCGCGACGAGCTGACGGTGGTGCTCGTCGACCTGTCCGGCACGGTCGCCGCGAGCCGCACCGCCCCGCTGGACCTCGGCGCCCCGGCGGACGAGGTGCTCGCGGCGGCAGCGGACGCGGTGATGGCGGTAGGGGGCGGGGGTGCTGGGCCGGCGGACGCGGTGATGGCGGTAGTACGGGGCGGGGATGCGGGGCCGGGGGACGCGGTGATGGCGGTACGGGGCGGGGGTGCGGGGCCGGGGGACGCGGTGATGGCGGTACGGGGCGGGGGTGCGGGGCCGGGGGGCCGGCAGGTGCTCGGGGTCGGCGTCGCGGTGCCGGGCCCGCTCGATCACCGGGGCGGGGTGCTGCACCGCGTCACCGGGTTCCCGCAGTGGGACGGCCATCCGCTGCGGGACGCGCTCGCCGTGCGGACCGGGCTGCCCGTCGTCGTCGACAAGGACACCAACGCCGCCGCCCTCGGGCTCGCCCTGCGGGCGGCGGGCGGCGGCGACTTCGCGTATCTGCACCTCGGGACCGGGCTGGGCGCCGGGCTGGTCCTCGGCGGGGCGCTGCACCGCGGGGCCCGTACCGCGGCCGGTGAGTTCGGGCACCAGACCGTTCAGCTGGACGGGCCGGTCTGCGGCTGCGGGGGGCGCGGCTGCATCGAGGCGCTCTGTCTGGCCGCGGTTGCCCGGGGGGACGTCGCGGAGGCCGCCCGGGTGCTGGGGACCGGCGCCGCCAACCTCGTCGGGCTGCTCGACGTCGACCGGGTGGTGCTCGGCGGCCGTACGGTGGCGGCCGATCCCGAGGCCTACGTACGGGGCGTCCGCGCCGTGGTCGAGGAGCGCGCCAGGCGGGGCGGTGCCGACGAGCCGGTGCCGGTCGTCGTCGCCGAGGGAGGGGACCGGCCGGTCGCGGAGGGGGCCGCTCAGCTGGTCCTGGCCCCGCTGTTCGGGCGGGCCGGCGACACGGGCGGGGCGTGAGCGAAGGCACCGGGGCCGGACGGGGTGAACGGAGGGCCGGGGCCGGACGGGGCGAACGGAGGGCCGGGGCCGGACGGGGCGAACGGAGGGCTGGGGCCGCAGGGGGTGAACGGAGGGCTGGGGCCGGACGGGCGGAACCGGGCGGCCGGCCGGGCGGACCCCCGGCATGTCGGCGCGGGCCGCCTCGCGCGTGCGTGACAGGGTCGCGGCCCAGAAACCGGTGACTCCGGCGTACGGGGTGAGCCGAACGTCTCGCGAGCAGCGAAGGTGATCCCCCCGTGCCCTCCGCCCCCGGCCCCACTCCTGCCCCGACCCCGTCCGGCTCCACCTCACCGGCCGGATCCACCCCGCCGACCGACTCCGCGCCGGGCCGCGCACTCGGTACGATGCCCGGCCGCATCGCCGTCCCTGTCCCCACCACGCTGCCCATGACCGCGTCAGGCCCGGCGTCCGTCCCCACCTTCCCCACCGTCAGCCCCGCCTCCGTCCCGGTGACCGTGGCCGCGTCCCTCCCGGTCTTCACCGCCCCCGCGCGTCCGCCCTCGCCCTCGCCGCCCCCCGGGCGGACCCGGCACGGGCTGGCGCTCGGGCTGGCCGCGGCGAGCGTGGTCCTCGGCGGCACATCCGTCGCCCCCGCCTCCGCCGAGTCCTCGGCCGCCCCGGTCTCGTCGCCCGATTCCACCGCCGCCGACCAGCAGCCGTCCTGCGGTGATCCGGCGGCTGAGGACTTTCCGATCAGCACCCGCATCCACGGCGGCCCGGACACCTACGCGCCCGGCGGCGGCTACGGAACCTGGTACCTGGATCTGACCAACACCACCACCGAGTCGTGCCCAGCCATCCACCCGGTGCTCGTCCTCATCGACGAGGACCGCAAGCTGACCTCCGACCAGATCCAGCTGAAGTTCTCCGAGCAGGACCGGCCCGGTACGGAGCACCGCGTCACCTGGGAGACCACCGACCACGACGAGCACATCGGCGTCTTCGGCGGCGACGGCGACGACTCCTTCGGCGGCTTCACCGTCCCGGCGGGCCGCACCGTCACCGTCCAGGTCCGGATGGCGTTCACCTCCGACACCAGCCCCGGCCGGATCATCGCCAACGCCGCCATCGTCCAGCGGCAGCGCGTGGCGGGCGGCACGGACGGCGAGCCGGGCAAGGACGACGGGGCCTGGGTCGGCGAGTCGGAGGAGTATCCCTTCGCCGTCGTCGACGGGAGCGACGGCGGCGAGACCGCCGGGACCGGTGAGACGGCAGATATCGGGGAGCTGGCCGACACAGCAGATATCGGGGAGCTGGCCGACACAGGGGAGGCGACCGATACAGGGGAGTTGGTCGACACAGGGGAGGCGACCGATACCGGTGAGACGGCCGGCACCGGTGAGATGGCCGACGCCGGGGAGACGTCCGGTACCGGTGAGACGGCTGGCACCGAGACTGCCGATGCCGGGGAGACATCCGGTACCAGTGAGATGGCCGACGCCGGCGAGACTGCCGGGACCGGTGAGACGTCCGGCACCGGTGAGGTCGGCGGCACCGGAGACGCCTCGCGCGAGCCCCGGCCGGTCGGACCCGGCCGGACCCCGGCACAGAGCGATCGCCCGGAGCTGGCAGCGACCGGATCGGTCGGCGTCCCTGCGGCGGGCCTCACCGTCGCCGGGCTCCTGATCGGCGGCGGGGCGATGGTGATCAAGGCCCGGCGGTCGCGCCGCGCACACCCCTGAGCAGCCCCGGACCGCACCCTGGGCCACCCTGCGCCACTCCCCGGGCGACCCTGCGCCGCACCCCGGGCCGCTCCCCGGGCGGCCCTGCGCCACTCCCCGGGCGACCCTGGACCGCACAACCCCGGGCCGCTCCCCGGGCGACCCTGCGCCGCACCCTGGACCGCTCCCCGGGTCACTCCCCGGGCCACCCTGCGCCCCACCACCGCACAGGTCCGCTTCCGGCACACCAGCGGCAACAACTGGTTCCGGGCGATCGACGGGTGACACTCACGGCCCGCCGATCCGGTCGTTCTCGCACGCCTCGTTCCCGCACGTCTCGTTCCCGCACGTCGGACGGACGGCCTTCGAGCGTCCACCCCCATTGGAGGACGCTCTAAAATCGGGGGCGTCGGCGCTGCACGACGCGGTGCCGCCGGCGTCCCCGCACACGGCGTACGGCAGGAGTTCCCTACATGGCAGAGCGCAAGCCGATCTCATCCTGGCTCACCGACATGGACGGAGTCCTGATCCACGAGGGGACACCGATCCCCGGGGCGGATGCCTTCATCAAGCGGTTGCGTGACTCGGGACTGCCCTTCCTGGTCCTCACCAACAACTCCATCTACACCGCCCGCGACCTGCACGCCCGGCTGAAGCGCATGGGCCTGGACGTGCCCGTGGAGAACATCTGGACCTCCGCCCTGGCCACCGCCCAGTTCCTGGACGACCAGCGGCCCGGCGGCACGGCGTACGTCATAGGAGAGGCCGGTCTCACCACCGCCCTGCACGACATCGGCTACGTCCTCACCGACCACGAACCCGACTACGTCGTCCTCGGCGAGACCCGCACCTACAGCTTCGAGGCGCTCACCAAGGCGATCCGGCTGATCAACGGCGGCGCCCGCTTCATCTGCACCAACCCCGACGAGACCGGACCGTCCGCCGAGGGTCCGCTGCCCGCCACCGGCTCCGTCGCCGCCCTCATCACCAAGGCCACCGGCAAGGCCCCGTACTTCGCGGGCAAGCCCAACCCGCTGATGATGCGCACCGGACTCAACGCGATCGGCGCCCACTCGGAGTCAAGTGCCATGATCGGCGACCGGATGGACACCGATGTGCTCGCCGGGCTGGAGGCGGGGATGCAGACCTTCCTGGTCCTCACCGGGCTCACCACGGTCGCCGACATCGACAAGCACCCCTTCCGGCCGTCCACGGTCGTCGACTCGATCGCCGATCTGGTCGATCTCGTCGACGCGGGCTGAGCCCGGCGGGACACGGTCCCCGCAGGGCGGGGGAGGGCCTCGGGCGGGTGCCCCGGGCCCTTTCCTCGCGCTCCTGCGGATGCGAAAACCGCCGGAAGGCATGAACCTTCATTGAGGAGGTTCACGATGCGTTCCATGCCCCTCACGTTCTGTGCCGCCGCGGTCGTCGCGGCGACCCTGGTGCCGGCCTCGGCCGCACTGGCCGACTCCGACTCCGGCGCCGCCCCGGAGAAAGGCCGCGCCTCCCTGACGGTGACCCCCTCATCCGTCGCGCCGGGCGGCGAGCTCGATCTGCGGCTGGAAGGCTGCAAGGGCCGCGAGGCCACCGGTTCGTCCGACGTCTTCGTCTCCGAGGCGCGTTTCTCGCCCGCCGCGGACGGGGGCCTCTTCGCCGAGGCCCGGATCAGCTCGGACGCCTCCCCGGGCGACTACGACATCCGGGTCGACTGCAAGGACGGCAAGGGCGCCGGGGCCGCCGGCACGGTCGGTGTCGTCGACCGAGGCCGGGCCACCCCGCTCGCCCCGGTCGCCGCGGGCGGTGGCGGCACCGTCCTGTTCGCCGGCCGGGACGCCCGGCAGGAAGGCCCCGGCGCTGTGCACGCGGTGATCGGACTGGCCCTGGCGGCGGTCGCGGCCGTCTCCGTCGCGTTCCGCAGCGCGCGCCGCCGCCGTCCGGCCACGGACTGACATGTCCGCCCCGGACAGCCACGCGGGGCACGGCAGACTGCTCGCCGGAGTGGTCTGGGCCGTCCTGCTGCTGGGCCTGTGGCTCTGGGGCCGCGGCGTTACCGACGGCTCCGGCGCCAGCTCCGCCCCGACCACCGGCGATGTCGCGGCGGTTGGCCGCCCCCTCGGTGTACCGCTGCCCCCGCCGCACGACCCGATCGAGGGGGCCGTGCCGGAGCGGGTCGAGATCCCGTCGATCGGCGTCGAGGCGCCCGTGGTCGCCCGCGGCCTGGACAAGGACGGGGCGATCGACCCGCCCCCGTTCGACACGCCGCAGACCGTCGGCTGGTTCGGCGGCGGCACCGAGCCCGGCGCGAAGGGCCCCGCCCTCCTCGTCGGCCATGTCGACACCGAGACCAGACCGGCCGTCTTCTACGGGTTGAGCGCGGCCCGCCCCGGCGCCAAGGTCGAGATCACCCGCGCCGACGGCACCGTCGCCGAGTTCACCATCGACGACGTCCAGGTCTTCACCCGGGCCCGCTTCGACGCCGACAAGGCGTACGGCCCCCGCAAGGACGGCCGGGCGGAGCTCCGCCTGATCACCTGCGGCGGTGCCTACGACCGGGCGTCGCGTTCGTACGACGCGAATGTGGTCGTCTCCGCCTATCTGACCGGTGAGAAGCCCGCGGGCGACAGCATCTGAGATGTCACGACGGTACGGATGCGGCAGCGCACCGACGTCCGCACCCGGCGCCCGCGTCCTCCTGGACGCGGGCAACGCCGGCCGGCACACCCCCGACGCGCTCCGCCGGCCGCTGCGCTCGCGCGGGCAGCGGCGCCGCCGACGGATTCGCCGTCGACGTCTCCGACTTCGAGACCACACGGGCCGGTACGACGGAGTTCGGCAAGCGGCTCTCCGCGAAGGCCCGCGGTAAGCCCAACACCGCCCGGCCCCACGGGGCCTCGATCCACGCCCCCGGACGGTGTTTCCCTGATCCACGCCCCCGAGACGGCGTTCCCCTGCCGCCCGTCACGAACAGCAAGTACCAACCCGGGTGCACCGGAGCCCGGTTGCCGATATCCGCCCTGAACCGGATCCTCGCGGTGCTGAGTTGTGCCCTGTACTCGCTTCGCTGAGTGACCAGATGGTGACTGTATGAAAGATCCGCGACGACCGTGCGGCGTCTGTGCAGGTAGTGGTCAAAGGTGGTGCTGTGGAGGGCGTCGCGGGGCGGAGGTCCGGCGTGGGGGTTTCGGTGCGGGAGGCTTCGGCGCGAGGGGTTCGCGAACGATCAAAGCCCCCTCACGCGTAGTGAGGGGGCTTTGACTCTGCGTGCGCCGCCAGGGACTCGAACCCCGGACCCGCTGATTAAGAGTCAGCTGCTCTAACCAACTGAGCTAGCGGCGCCTGCTGACCTGGAGAACTCTACCCGAAGCCGGGGGGTGCTCCTGACCATTTACCGTCCATCGCGGCCTGTCGGATGGTCGTTTTTTCCCTTCTATCCGTCAAAATGCAATATGTCGGGAGAGTTGAGACACTGGCGCCCGTGCAGATGCGCCCAAAGATCTTGACGACTGCGGAGGGGAATCGCATGACTGTGCCGGCTTTCGAGGAGTACGTGCCCGCCGTCGACTGCATCTGTGCGGGGTGCGCCGCACAGCGGCGGGCCGCCGCCAGTGCGCTGCCCCTGCGGTACGGAGGTCATCCGGCCGCGCACGGCGCGCGCCGTGCCCTGGTGCTGGCCACGGCGGCCGGAGTGGTGCTGGGCTCCGGCGTCGCCGAGGCGGCGGGTTCGACGGGCACGACGGGCGACCGGGCGGCGGAGGCGGCCGGAGCCGCCCGGCCGGACCCGGACGGGGACAGCCCGCAGGGCGGGCCCGGACCGCTGCGCGGCGGAGGCGCCGCGGGGCCGCCCTCGTCCACGACCACCACGCCCAAGCTGCGCAAGAGCAGCCGGGCCGACATCATCAACCGCGCGAAGAAGTGGGTGTCGGCCGGGGTCCCGTACAGCATGGTCAAGTACTGGCCCGACGGATACCGGCAGGACTGCTCCGGATTCGTGTCGATGGCCTGGAACCTGCCGGGCAACGAGTGGACCGGCAGCCTCGCCGCGTTCGGGACACGGATCGCACGGAAGGATCTCCAGCCCGGCGACATCCTGCTCTTCCACAATCCGGCCGACCCCTCGAAGGGCTCGCACGTCACGATCTTCGGCGGCTGGACCGACCACACGCACACCCACTACACGGCGTACGAGCAGACGAAGCCGCACACCCGCAAGAAGAAGACGCCCATGGCGTACTGGACCAACTCCGCCCACTACGTCGCGTACCGCTACAAGGGCCTCGCCGGAGGCAGTGCCGTCAGCGGTACTTCGGCGGCGCGGTTCCCGGGCGCCGCGAAGTTCGGCCCCGGCGCCAGCAACAAGTACGTCACCCAGCTCGGCAGGATGCTCATGGACCGGGGCGGCAAGCGCTTCTACAAGGTCGGCCCCGGGCCGGGCTGGGGCGACGCCGACCGGCGCGCGACCCAGGCCTTCCAGAAGGCCCAGGGCTGGAAGGGCAAGGAGGCGGACGGCATCCCCGGCCCCGACACCTGGCGGCTGCTGGCCGACGGAACCGGCCATGACATCCCCGGCACGGGGACCGGCCACGGCGACTCGAACCCGGCTTCGAAGTTTCCCGGGCGGGGCTATTTCCGGCCCGGACAGTCCAGCAGCCATGTCGACAGGCTCGGCAAGCAGTTGGTGAAGAAGGGATTCGGCAAGCACTACGCATCGGGCCCCGGGCCCCGGTGGACCGAGGCGGACCGGCGCAATGTCGAAGCATTCCAACGGGCCCAGGGTTGGCGGGGCGGAGCGGCCGACGGCTACCCCGGTCCGGAGACCTGGCGCCGACTCTTCGGGTGACAAGACGGACATGACGGAGGCGGGTATGCGATCCACGGTGTCGGACAGCTCCGGAACCCCGGAGAACGGAAAGCCACGGAAGGGCGAGCGGGAGCCGGAGCCGGTCCGGGTGTGCGGCCCCGACCGGGTGGCGCCGCCCGGACGGGAGGACGGCGGCCCGGACGGGCCCGCCGGTGCGGGAACCCCGGCCGCAGTCGCCGTGCCGGCACCGGGGGCTGTCCCGGAGGCCGGTCCGGGCTCCGTGGTCGATCTCGTGCCGGACCTGGTCCCGGGCGCCGACCTGGAAGCCGCGTTCGGCGCGACCTCGGCCTCGGTGTCGGTCCCGGCCGCGGCGCCGGGGGCCGAACCCGCCCCGTCCTCGCCCCGGCACCGCGCGGTCCCCGACACCGTCTTCGACTCCCTCCCCGTCTCCGGGGGCGACGCGGCCGTGCGGCAGTCCGGCGACCCGCTGTGGGGGGCCGGGCGCCACCACGCGGTCATCGGCAACGAACGGCCCGCGTCCATCCCCGTGCACCTGCTCTTCCGCGAGGACGCCGCGCGCGCCGACGCGGCCGCGCTCCCCGCCGGTGTGCTGCGACGGGGGGCCGGTGACGACCGGCCGCAGACGGGGGTGCGGCGGCCGCCCGCGCAGAGGGGGCCGCAGGTGCGGCCCCCGACACGGCCGGCCCCGGTCGCCGATGCACGGCTCGCCGAGCGGCCGGGCCCCGCGCTCCCCGGCTGGCTCGCGCTGCTTGCCGCACTGGCCGGTCTCGCCGCCGGGGGCGCCGTGCTCTGGTGGATCGGCGCGCTGCCCGCCGCCGCGCTCGCCCGGCTCGGGATCGGCTCGCGCCCGTACGACGGGATCGGGGTCGGTGCCTGGGCGGCGATCGTCGCGCTGGTGTCGATGGTGCTCTTCGCGCTCGGCGGCCTGAGCCGGGGACGTGTGGGGTACGCCTGGGTGCTGACGCTCTTCGGCGAGTACCGGGGGAGTGTGCGGCGGACCGGGCTGATGTGGATCAGCCCCCTGCTGCTGCGCCGCCGGATCGACGTACGCCTGCGGCACTGGCGCAGCGAACCGCTCCCCGCCGTGGACGCCAACGGCACGGCGCTGCGCGTGGTCGTCCTCGTGGTGTGGCGGATCAAGGACACCGTACGGGCGGCGCTCGGGGTCGCCGATCACGAGGCGTATCTGCGCGAGCAGGTCGAGGCGGCGATGGCCCGGGTCCTCTCGCAGTTGCCCGCCGACGCCTTCCACGAGGACGCGCACACCCTGCGCAACGCCGAGGCGGTCGGCGACGCGCTGACCCGGATGCTGAAGGCGGACTGCGAGCCCGTCGGCATCGAGGTGTACTCGGCGCAGCCGACCGGAATCGAGTACGCGCCGGAGGTCGCCGCGGCGATGCAGCGCCGCCGGATCGCGGCCATCGACGCCAAGCACCGCGACAGTGTCCTGACTTCGGTGGTGGACGCGGTCGACGACACGGTCAGCCGGCTGACCGCGCGGGGCATCGTGGAGCTCGACGACTACGAACGGAAGGCCCTGGTCAAGGACTTGACGGTGGCCTTCTACACCGGAAGCACATCATCCTGAGCGTCTGGGACATCGCCGACACGGCCAACGCGTTCTACGCCTCCTCCGATGTTCAGTTCTGACGTCCAGTCAGTTACCGTGCGGCGCCATGAGGAGCGCAGGCACCGTAGCGGAGCTCGTACAGCGCCAATGGGGCGACCACCGGCCCGGACTGAGGCATCGGGACACCGTCCTCACTCATCACCAGGTCGCCTCGGGTGCTGCCGCACGGGCCGCACTCCTGGCGGATCTGCTGTCGGCGGGCAGCGAACCTCACCTCGGGGTGCTGCTGGACAACACCCCTGAATTTCCCCTCTGGTTGAGCGCGGCGGCCCTGGCCGGGGCCGCCGTGGCCGGTATCAACCCCACGCGGCGCGGCGCCGAACTGGCCCGGGACATCCTGCACACCGACTGCCGGGTCCTGGTCACCGAACGCGCCCATCTGCCACTGCTCGACGGGCTGGACCTCCCCGGTGTCCGGATGCTGGTCACCGACACCGACGCGTACGCCGAACTCCTCGCCCCCTACGCCGGAGCCGGGCCCGGCGACACGGCCCGGCCGGGCATCGGCCCCGGGACCCGGATGCTGCTCTACTTCACCTCCGGATCGACGGGCGCACCCAAGGCCGCGATCTGCACCCAGGGACGGCTGGCGGCGGCCGGGCAGTCGCTCGTCGACCACTTCGGCGTCCGGCGCGAGGACGTCCACTACATCTGCATGCCGATGTTCCACGGCAACGCCGTGATCGCCGACTGGGCCCCCGCACTGGCCGGCGGGGCCGCCGTCGCGCTCCGCCGCCGCTTCTCGGCCTCCGGATTCCTCGACGACGTACGGGCGCACGGAGCGACGTACTTCACCTATGTGGGCCGCGCCGTGCAGTATCTGCTGGCCACCCCCGAGCGCCCGGACGACCGTGAGCATACGCTCCGGCTCGGCTTCGGCACCGAGGCCGGCGCGGCGGACGCGGCACGGTTCCGGGAGCGGTTCGGGGTGCGGCTGGTCGAGGGCTACGGCTCCTCCGAGGGCGGCGCGGCGATCCAGCGGACCCCCGACACCCCGGAGCGGGCGATCGGGAAGGCCTCGGCCCGCGACGATCTCGCGGTCGTGGACCCGGAGACCGGCGAGGAGCGGGCCACCGCCGTCTTCGACGCGGCGGGCCGGCTGACCAACGGGGCCGAGGCGATCGGGGAGTTGGTGAACCGGGGGAGTACGCCCTTCGAGGGCTACTGGCGCAACGCGGCGGCGGAGGCCGAGCGGGTGCGCGGCGGCTGGTACTGGACCGGGGACCTCTTCTTCCGCGACGCCGAGGGCTTCCTCTACTTCGCGGGCCGCACCGACGACCGGCTGCGGGTGGACAGCGAGAACCTGGCCGCCGCGATGATCGAGAACATCCTGGCCCGCTGGGAGGACGCGGCGGCCGTGGCGGTGTACGCGGTGCCCGACCCGGTCGCCGGGGACCAGGTGATGGCGGCGCTGGCCCTGCGGGAGGGGGCCGCCTTCGACCCGCCCGCCTTCACCGCGTTCCTCGCCGCACAGGCGGACCTGGGTACGAAGATGGCTCCCGGCTTCGTGCGGATCGTCCCGGCGATGCCGGTCACGGCGACGAACAAGGTGCACCGCGCGGGGCTGCGCCGGGAGGGGTTCTGGTCCGCAGGGCCCGTGTGGCGACGGGGGCCGAACGGCACATACGCCCCGCTCGAAAGCGGGCAACTGGCGTCCCTGCTGGACGAGTACGAGGCGCACGGGCTCGAGATCCGGGCCCGTGCGGCGACCGAGGACACAGGGCAAAACACGCCCTAGTTCGTCAGGGCCGGCTCCCGCTGCGCGGCGGCCCCCGCGGCCCCCGCCCTCCGCAGCAGCGTCGCGGCCAGCACCGCCCCCGTCAGCAACAGCGCGGCCCCCGCCACCGAGGCGTACTGCATGCTGTGCACGAAGGCCTCCCGCCCGATCGCGATCAGTGAACCGTCACCCGTGGCCACCGCACCCGCCAGGGTCTTGCGGGCGACCTCCGGAGCGGAGCCCGGCATGTCCGAGGTGTAGATCGCGGTGGCCACCGCGCCCAGCAGGGCCATCCCCGTCGCACCGCCGAACTCCTGGCCGGTCTCCAGCAACGAGGCCGCCGAACTCGCCTTCTCCGGCGGGGCCGTGGACAGCGCCAGGTCGGACACGAGCGCCATCACGGTGACGATGCCGCAGCTCATCACGGCGCAGCCGCCGAGCAGCAGCCACAGGGAATCCGTACCGCTCAGGGCGAGGACGGCGAAGCCGGTGGCGGCGATGACGAAACCGGCGCAGATGACCCGCGCACGGTCCGTCCGCTGGGCGATCGCCGTGGCCGTCGGGGCCGCGGCGCCCACCGCGAGCGAGGGCGCCAGGCTCCACAGCGCGGCCTCCAGCGTGTCCATGCCGAGCACCGACTGCAGATACTGCGTGGTGAAGAACGAGGAGCCCATCATCGCGAACGCGGCCAGCGCGTTCAGCCCGATCCCCACCGCGAAGCCGCGGTCGCGGAACAGCTCCCGGCCGATCATCGCGTCGGCGCGGCCGCGCTGGCGGCGGACGAAGAACCGGCCGACGACCAGCCCGGCGGCGATGATCAGCCCGTTGCGCACATCGAGCCCATGGGCGGCGCTCTCCTTGATGCCGTAGATGACCGGCAGTACGGACCCCATCGACAGCGGCACGCTCAGGAAGTCGAACCGTCCGGGGTTCGGGTCCTTGAACTCCGGGACCAGCACCGGGACCAGGACCAGCAGCAGCACCATGGCCGGCACATTGATCAGAAAGACCGAGCCCCACCAGAAGTGCTCCAGCATGATCCCGCTGAGCACCGAACCGAGCGCGATCCCGCCCGCCATGGCCCCCGACCAGATCCCCACGGCCCGGCTGCGCTGCCGCTCGTCGCGGAACATGTTCCGCACCAGCCCCATGGTCGACGGCATCAGCGTCGCCCCGCCGATCCCCAGCAGGGCGCGGGCCGCGATCAGCATCTCGGGGCTGTTGGCGTACGCGGCGGCGACGGACGCGGCACTGAACGCGAACGCGCCCAGGAGCAGCAGCTTGCGACGGCCGATCCGGTCGCCGAGCGAGCCCATCGTGATGAGCAGGCCGGCCAGGGCGAAGGCGTACACATCGAAGATCCAGAGCTGCTGGGTGGCGCTGGGGGCGAGGTCCCGGTCGATGGACGGGATCGCGAAGAAGAGGACGGAGATGTCCATCGAGACGAGGAGGAGGGGGAGCAGGAGGACCACGAAGGCGGTCCATTCCCGGCGACCGGCCAGCCGGCCGCGCTCGGCGGTGGTGCTCGTGGCGTTCGTCATGCCAGGGAATGTACGACTGTTTAAAACAGTTGTCTAGTACGGCCGTTTAAAACGGTCGTACATCGCGCTGGGCGGCAAAAAACGCACTGGGCGGTTCACGTGTGTACGTGAACCGCCCAGTGCGTTGTCTGTGCGCCGCCAGGGACTCGAACCCCGGACCCGCTGATTAAGAGTCAGCTGCTCTAACCAACTGAGCTAGCGGCGCCTGCTGACTCGAAAATAATACCTGCTGCCGAGGGGTGCTGATGACACCCCCGTCGGACGGCGTCTAGAGCGCCATCGACAGGAGGACCGGCGCCGCCCGCCGGTTCAGTGTGTCGGCCGCCGAGCGCAGGCGGTGCGCGTCCTCGATCGGCAGCGACAGCGCCAGGCAGCCCGCCGCGGCCCCGGCCGTCAGCGGTACCGCCGCGCACACCGTGCCGACCGCGTACTCCTGGATGTCGAGCACCGGTACCGTGGCCGGCTGGCTGTCCAGCTTGGAGAAGAGCACCTTCTCGTTGGTGATCGTCCGCGAGGTGAGCCGGGGCGTCTTGTGGCGCGAGAAGTGGTCGCGGCGGCCGTTGCGGTCGAGCTGGGAGAGCAGGCACTTGCCGACCGCCGAGGCGTGCGCGGCCGAGCGGAAGTCCACCCACTCGTTGACCGCAGGGGTGAGCGGGCCGTCGGCGTACTGTGTGACCCGGATCTCGCCGTCGACGTACCGGCTGATGGAGACCGCCGCGCCGACCGAGTCGCGCAGCTGCGCCAGTATCTGCTGGAGCTTGGTCTCCAGGGCCTGTCTGCGGGCCGGGCCGGAACCGAGGAGCAGGAGCGAGGAGCCGATGACGTACGCGCCGTCGGTGACCTGCTCCACATGGCCCTCGCGGCGCAGTGTCAGCAGCAGGGAGGTGAGGTGCCCGATGGGCAGTCCCGTATCGCGGGAGATCTGGGTGTCCGTCACACCGTTGCCGTACTTGGAGACCGTTTCGAGAACACGAAGGGCGTACTGCACCGAATGGAACGGTGCGGTCGGTTCGGGCTTCAACGTCACGGTTTCCCCCTACCAGGTTGTGACCGCAAGCTCTGGCTTCACGATAGCCGCCAAGCCCCCTTTCGGGGTCGGCTGTTGGCGACTCACGGACGCCCCGCACCTCCGTGAGTCGGGGCGCATCCGTCTGGCGTATGCCAAAGTCACTTTCGGTCGACGAGCGGCGAGGTCACAGCGCTGAGCGCGGGAACGCACGGGTGTGTCCGCGCCCCGTGTCCGGAAAGATTTTCCCGGTGAACCGGATTCGCCCACCTGTCCTGTGTCGAACGTCAGTGCCGCTTTCGGCCCCGGATCACGCGCCCGGCTCCTGGACGGGCACGTAACCGCGCTGCTTGTCCACCACGTTCGGCAGTGGCTCACCGGCCGCCCAGAGTTCGTACATCGCGACGAACTGTTCGCTCAGCCGGTCCCGCCAGCCCGCCGTGTCGCCGCTCATGTGCGGTGACACGATCAGATCCGGTACGTCCCAGAGCGGGCTCTGCGATTCCAGCGGCTCCTGCTCGAACACATCGAGCGCCGCGCCCGCGATCCAGCGCCTGCGCAGCGCCTCGGCCAGATCGTCCTCGACGACCATCGGACCGCGCCCCACGTTGATGAAGCGGGCCGACGGCTGCATCAGCCCGAAGAACCGGGCGTCGAACATGCCGCGGGTCGACTCGGTCAGCGGAGCCGCGCAGATCACCCAGTCGGCCAGCGCGGTCAGCCGGTCCAGATCCTCGACGCCATGGATCGTGCGCCGCGCACTGCGCCCCACGAGCGCCACCCGGACCCCCAACCCGATCAGCAGCCTGGTGATCTCCCGCCCGATGGGACCCGCGCCGACGACCACCGCGCGGCTGCCCGCGAGCCGCGTGCTCTCGCGGTGGCGCCACTGCCGCCGCCGCTGGAGATCCAGCGTGCCGGGCAGATCCTTGGCGAACGCCAGCACCAGGCCGGTCACGTACTCGGCGATCGGCCGCTCGAAGATGCCCCGGGCGTTGGTCACCACCGTGTCGGAGGCCGTCAGTTCCGGGCAGAGCAGCCGGTCCACGCCCGCGCTCGCCGTGTGAACCCAGGCCGGGCGCGGTCCGTCGCCGGGCCAGGCGGCACGTACCGCGTCGGAGGCGAAGTCCCACACCAGCAGCACATCGGCCGACGGGAGCCGCGCGGCCAGTCCGGCCTCGTCCGTATAACGGATCCGGGCCCGGCCGGTCAGCCGGCCCAGACGCGGTGACGGGTCGGTGTCCAGGACGAGCAGGGTGGGCTCTGACATGAGAGGCGGTCGCTCCGCTGCGTCTGCGATGTGCGGATTGACCACGCTCGCACCCGGGCCCCCACCCGTCAACAGGGCACCGGGAGAGCCACGACATATGGGGGAATACTAGGAGAAAACAGGAACAGGGAGGGCGGACCTGTGGACATGACGACCGTCGGAATTCTTTACCCGGGGCACTTCGCGGAGGACGACTTCCCGCGGATGGAGATCCTGCTCGACGCCGTCAGGCTGGTCGTGAACCGCACCGACGTCGACGAGGACGCCTACGGGACCGACGCCCTGATGCGGACCGGCTCGCCCGAGCACCTCGCCGCCGGGGTGGAGGAGCTGCAACGCGCCGGTGTCGAGTCCGTCGTGTGGGCGAGCGGAGGCGGCAGCTTCCTGTACGGCTGGGAGGGCGCCCATGAACAGACCGCCGCCCTGGCCCGTGCGGTCGGCGTACCCGCCTCCAGCACCTCCTTCGGCCTCGTCCACGCGGTACGGGAGCTGGGCGCCGGACGGGTCGCCGTCGCCTCCACCTACTCCGAGCGCGTCACCGGCCTGTTCGCCGACTTCCTGCACGCCGCGGGCATCGATGTGGCTGGCACCCGCGCCGCCTCGCTCGGCTCGGCCGCCGAGGCCGCCGCCTGGGACCTGGACCGGGTGAAGGAACTCGCCGTCGCCGCCGACCGGCCGGAGGCGGACGTGGTGCTGCTGCCCGACACGGCGCTGCACACCGCCGGGCACGAGGCGGACCTGGAGGAACTCCTCGGCAAACCGGTCCTCACCGGGAACCAGGTCACCGTCCGCGAGGGGCTGCGCCTGGCGGGCCGCCGCGCGTGGTCCCCGCGGCTGGGCCGGCTCTTCGCCGCCCGGGAGGCACCGCCGGCCCCGGTATCCGTCTGGGGCGAGGGCCGGGAGCGCGCCCACAGCGGCAGGCACGGCCGGCCCGCAAGGTAGCCAAGGGCTGTCCCGTAGGGCCGTTGCGGGCCTTTCCCGGTGCGCACCGGGAATAACCGGAGACAACCTCCTGTTGTCCGCCTCCGGACGTACGAGCCGGACGTACGAGCCGGACGTACGAGCCGGACCGAGGCGCATCACCGGAGAGGCCAGGACGTGGACGAGATTCGAGGCGACGAGATCCGTGGCAGGGCGGAGGGAACGGCCCCCGTTCCGCTCTCCGTACTGGACCTGGTGACCGTCGGGCAGGGCCGCACCGCCACCCAGGCGCTGCGCACCGGTGTGGACATCGCGCAGCTCGCCGAGCGCCGCGGCTTCCACCGCTACTGGGTCGCCGAACACCACTCCATGCCCGGCGTCGCCTCCTCCTCCCCGGCCGTGATCCTGGCCCACCTCGCCGCCCGCACCGAGCGCATCCGGCTCGGCTCCGGCGGCGTGATGCTGCCCAACCACGCACCGCTGGTCATCGCGGAACAGTTCGGCACCCTGGAGGCCATGGCCCCCGGCCGCATCGACCTCGGCCTCGGCCGCGCCCCCGGCACCGACGGCGCGACGGCGGCCGCCCTGCGCCGCACCGACCGGCTGAACGAAGGGGCCGAAGACTTCCCGCAGCAGCTCGCCGAGCTGACCCGGTTCCTCGACGACGACTTCCCCGACGGCCACCCCTACGCCCGCATCCACGCGGTCCCCGGCCCCGTCCAGGCCACGGCCGACGGCGGCGTCCAGTCGCCGGCCCGCCCGCCGGTCTGGCTGCTCGGCTCCTCCGGCTTCAGCGCCCGGCTGGCCGGTGTGCTCGGCCTGCCCTTCGCCTTCGCCCACCACTTCTCGGCCCAGAACACGATTCCGGCGCTCGACCTGTACCGGGAGTCGTTCCGGCCGTCGGCGGTGCTCGACGCCCCGTACGCCCTGATCGGCGTCGCGGCCCTGGCCGCCGACGACGAGCGCGAGGCCCGCCGCCAGGTGCTCTCCGGCGCGCTGTCCATGGTCCGGCTGCGCACCGGCCGCCCCGGTCTGGTCCCGACGCCCGAGGAGGCGGAGGCGTACGCCTTCAGCCCGATGGAGCGCGAGTTCGTCGACAGCTGGCTCGCCAACATCGTCCACGGCACCGCGGACCAGGTCCGCACCGGCCTCGACGACCTGGCCAAGCGCACCGGCGCCGACGAGCTCATGATCACCGCCAACGCCCACGGCGGCGAGGCGAGGCTGCGCAGCTACGAACTGATCGCGGACGCGTACCAACTGCCCACGGCCTGACCCCGGTGCCCCGGCGGCCGGGCCGCGTCAGCCCTGCATCGGGCGGGTGCCGATCAGCTCGGCGATCCGCTCCGGGGCCACCGCGCGCGAGTACAGCCAGCCCTGCCCGGTGTCGCAGCCGATCCTGCGCAGCCGTTCCGCCTGGCCGGCCGTCTCCACGCACTCCGCGGTGACGGTCAGGCCCAGCCGGTGCGCCAGCTGCACCATCGCCTCGACGATCGTCTCGTCGGCCGGGCTCGGGTGGGCGCCGTCCTCGTAGCGGAAGCCGCGTACGAAGGAGCCGTCCAGCTTCAGCACCGAGACGGGCAGCCGGCTCAGATAGGCGAGGTTGGAGTAGCCGGTGCCGAAGTCGTCGATGGCGATCCGTACGCCCATCTCGCTGAGCGACTGCAGCGCCTGGATCGGCCGGCCGGCCGATCCCATCACCGCGGACTCGGTCAGTTCCAGCTGGAGCAGCGAGGGGTCGAGGCCGGTCTCGGCGAGGATCTCCGCGACATCGGTGACCAGGTCGGAGTCCCAGACCTGGCGCACGGCGATGTTGACGCTGATGAACAGCGGCGGAACGGCGGGGTGCTCCAGCTGCCAGCGCCGGGCCTGGCGGCAGGCGGACTGCAGCACCCACCGGCCGAGCTGGACGATCGAGCCGTCCTCCTCGGCGATTGCGACGAACCGATTCGGCGAGAGCATGCCGAACTGGGGATGGTTCCAGCGGACCAGGGCCTCCACCCCGCGCACGACTCCGTCGGCCATGCCGACCAGCGGCTGGTACTCGATGGTGAACTCGCCGCGCTCCACGGCGGGCCGCAGATTGGACGAGAGCGTCTGCCGGGTCATCCGGTGGGCATTGCGCTCCGGGTCGAAGACCGTCCAGCGGGCTTTGCCGTCCGCCTTCGCCCAGTACAGCGTGGTGTCGGCGGCCTGCATCAGACCGGTGGCGGAGGTGCCGGCCACGGGCCGTTCCACCACCCCGATCGAGGCCGACACCGACAGCCGCTGTCCGGCCAGGTCGAAGGGCTGCTGGAGGGCGGCGAGGACATTGCGGGCCAGATCGGTGAGCTGCTGCGTACCGGAGGAGTCCTCGACCAGGATCGCGAACTCGTCGCCGCCGAGGCGCGCCACGAGATGGGCGCCGGAGCGGTGCGGGCCGTCCTGGGCCGCGCAGTCGGTGAGCCGTGCGGCGACGGCGGCGAGCAGCCGGTCGCCGATCCGGTGGCCCATCGTGTCGTTGACGGCCTTGAAGCCGTCCAGGTCCAGGTAGCAGAGTCCGACCCGGCCGTGTCCGGAGGCGCTGTCGCCGTACGGCGCGGCCTCCAGGACGGCCGTGAGCCGTTCGAAGAACAGCGTCCGGTTGGGCAGCCGGGTCACCGGGTCGTGCATCTGGAGGTGGCGCAGCCGCTTCTGCAGTTCGCGCCGGTCGCTGATGTCCGAGACGGAGAGCAGCACCCGGCCGGGTTCGGAGCCGTTGCCCGCACCTGCCACCTGCTCGGGCATCGGTACGACGGTGACCTCGGCCCACAGGGCGCGTCCGTCGGGGTGCTTGAGGTGGTGGGTGCAGCGGAACCGCGAGCGCCGCCCGCGCAGCACCTCGCGGTACGCGTGCCAGGTGCGGCCGTCCGCCGCGAGGTCGATCAGATCGGCCGCGGACTGGTTGGTCAGCGCGGAGGCGGGGCGGCCGAGGAGGCCGCCGAGGGCCTCGTTGGCGGTGACGACCAGGCCCTCGTGATCGACGACGGCCATCGGGAGGTGGGCGGCCAGGAACGCGGCCCGGTAGCCGTGCGGCTCGGAGCACTCGGCTCCGAGCGGGGGCCACGGAGTGTGACGTTCCGTAGTCGTCGGTCCTGCGGAGTGCCGGGGTGTGCCCGCCGCGGGCCCGCGCCCTTCGGGGGTTCCGCTCACCGTTTGCTCCCGCCGTGCAGTTCTGTCCTGAACAGGTGTGGCCGGACTGGCCCGCCGCGCGGAGTGCCTGGGTCGAAGGCGGCAACCACGCGGGAAAGCCTGGTGAAGCATAGAGGTTGGTACGTCGGCCGTTCCAGCGCCCGACCCTTCCACGCCCCGCGTACGCCCCGCATGGGTCATTCATACGTGACTCCGATTTATTCGTAGCGGATCACTTCTGAGCGATTGCGTCCTCCTGCGATGCCTCGGTGATCGATTGTGACTGTCCGTGAGGATCAGGGCCCTGATGGATCGCTGACTCGACTGGGGCAGCCCAACAGGACGAAAGCCTCAAATCATCACAGGGTGAGTGGGTGACTGCATCTCGCACCCGGAGGTAGACGTGCCGCCGCGTCAGCACAGAGCCGGGGGAGTGGAGAGGCCGAGCTTGCGAGCCGTGGGTGCCGCCGTGACCTCTCTTCTGGCGCTCGCCGCCACCTCCCTCGTCGCCGGTCCCGCCGTGGCCGCCACCGGCGAGGCCGGTCCCTGCGCCCTGCCCCGGACCGAGGCGCACCACTCCCTCGGCGTGAGCGACTGGAACGGCGCCTACCCCCGCCCCGACCACCCCCTCGACGCGGTCATGATCTTCCTCTCCTTCCCGGACCACGGCCCGGTCATGACCCCCGGGCAACTCGCCGCCGACCACTTCCCCGCCACCACACAGTTCTTCGAACGTGCCTCGTACGGGAAGTTCACCCTGCGCCCGCACCCGATGCGGCAGTGGATCCGGATGCCCAAGAGGTCCGACCAGTACGGCATACGGCGCGACTGGGACAACGGCCGGCGCAGTACCTATCTGCGCGACGCCGTCGCCGCGGCCGATCCGGAGGTCGACTTCTCCCGGTACGACATCGTCTATCTGGTCGCCGACCCGGACGCCCCGGGCGTCGACTCCGATGCCACCAAGGTCGTCAACTTCGACCGGCCGCTGCGCGCCGACGGCGCGGACATCCGCCGCGTCGTCACCGTCTTCGAACAGCACCCGCCGGACCACAACGTGCTGGCCCATGAGACCGGGCACGTCTTCGACCTGCCGGACCTCTATCACCGGCCGTCCGACGGCAAGGGCGACTGGGACACCTACGTCGGCGACTGGGACGTGATGGGCAGCCAGTTCGGACTCGCGCCGGACCTCTTCGGCTGGCACAAGTGGAAGCTGGGCTGGCTGGACGGCCGGCAGGTGGTCTGCGTCCAGAAGAGCCGGGACATCACCCTGGAGCCGATGGCCGCCGTGCCCGAGTCCGGCGCCACCCTCGGCACCCGGCTCGCGGTGATCAGGACCGGAGAGGACAGCGCCGTGGCCATCGAGGCCCGCAGCGCCACCGGCAACGACAGCGTGACCTGTACCGAAGGCATCCTGATCTACCGGGTGCGCAACGGGACCCCGTCCGGCGGCGGCCCGGTCGAGGTCCTCGACACCCACCCCCGCACCGACGCCTGCTGGGACCGCTCGGTCTACGCACCGCTCGCGGACGCCCCGCTGCGGGTCGGCGAGACGTACAGCATCCCCGGCGCGCACGCGAAGGTCGAGGTCGCCGACCGGACGCAGTCGGGCGCCTGGACGGTCCGGATCACCACCGGAAGGTAAGGCGTCCGGCGAACACGAAGAAGCCCCTCGCTTCCGCGAGGGGCTTCTTCCGTCTGTGCGCCGCCAGGGACTCGAACCCCGGACCCGCTGATTAAGAGTCAGCTGCTCTAACCAACTGAGCTAGCGGCGCCTGCTGACGTCGTAGACATTAGCATCCGGATCGGCGGGAGGAAAAATCGAATTCCGGGCCACCGGCGAGGGCGCCGATCTGGTCACCCGCACACAGGCCCAGAGCAGTACGTCCGGGCCCGGCAGCCAGGGGCTGCGGGTGTCGGGCGCGACCAGCCAGCGGGGGCCGGAAGTGGTGGAGGTGCAGGTCAGGGGCGGGACGGTCACCGCGTCCCCGGCGCCGTGGCAGAGCAGCGGCGGAACCTTGCCGTCGGCGTCCTCGCCGTCGCCCCGCCCATGCGGGCCCATGGCGGCCCGCGGCTCGGATCCGCCGCCCCACTCCTCCCAGTCGAGCAGCGAGGGGAGTCGCTGGGCGGTGCCGGGCGAGGCGAACAGCAGCATCCGTCCGCGGTGCGTGGCCACCGGACCGGAGCCGGGGCCGTCGGACCACAGGTGTTCCAGCATCCGGCGCCCGAAGAGGGTGGGCACGTTCACCACGTCGAAGGCCGAACCGCACGGCAGGACCCCGGGCAAGGAGGGATGGGCCTCCCACTGGGCCAGTGTGCTGCGCGGATACGCGGCGGCGCCGGCGAGCCAGGCGGCACCGGCCGCCGTGACGTGCGCCGTCTGGTTCCCGGCCTGGTTCCGCAGAACGGCGAAGAGGCCGGCGCCCTGGGGGGCGTCGCCGTGATGCAGGGTCGAATTGTCTGGCAGCCATGCGCTCATGCCGACATATCTACCTGGAGTGATCAACCGGATTCCGAGAGTTGTCGGAAACCGGGACAGGCCGGGGTGCGGAGGAGTATCTTGCGCTCGGGCATATGCCAGTGGTTCTGCCCGGAGTCAGGACCGGCCCCTCAGGGCGCGGCACCGCCCAGCAGACTCCGGCCGAACTCGACCATCTTCTTGGCGTAGTCCTCGGTCCACTGCGCACGCTGCGCGATGTCCGCCGTCGTGAGCCGGTCGAACCGGCGCGGATCGGCGAGCTGGGCGGCCGCGATCGCCTGGAACTCGGCCGCGCGGTCGGTCGCGGCACGGAACGCCAGGGTCAGTTCGGTGGCGCGGGACAGCAGCTCCCGCGGATCGTCCATCGACTCCAGGTCGAAGAAGTGCTCCGGATCGGCGACCGCCTCCGACGGCTCGAAGAGCAGGGGTGCGGGGCGCAGCCGCTGCTGCCCGTTCCGCTCGGGTTGTGCCATGTGGTGTTGCCTCCTCGGGTCGGCCCGCTCGCCACCCTCCATTGTCCAACGGCCCGCAAGGGGGCCCGGCGCACGCCCGCCGTCACCCCGCCCGCCGTCACCCCGCCCACCGCACCCGGTGCTCCGCCAGATGCGCCAGCACCGCATGGTTCGCCTCCCAGCCGTCCGGGAACTTGACCGTGACGCCCAGCTGCACCGGCTCCGTCGACGGGTGCTCGTCCAGCAGCTCGGTGACGCCCGCCCGGCACACCACGATGCAGGCGTGCCGGTGGCGCGAGGTCAGCACGCAGAGCCGGCCCGTCTCCAGGTGGAAGGCCGTGGCGTCGGGGCGGCCGGAGAGCGGGTGCAGGACCACCGTCACATCGAACTCGCGGCCCTGGAGCCGGTTCGCCGTGTCCACCGCGACGCCCGTCACGCCCAGCTCCGCGAGCGCCGCCCGCACCGCCGCGGCCTGGTCGCGATGGGCGGTGCCGACCGCGACCCGGTCCGCCGTCACCGGCACCGGGTCCGGCGAGCGCTCGCTGGTCGCCGCTCCGCCCCGGTCCAGCAGCCGACGCACGACCAGGGCCACCGCGCGCACCGCCTCCGGGTCGGTGCGCGGGGTGTGCCGGGCCGGGAGCTCCAGCAGGCCCCAGCCGGACTCCGCGGCCTCGTCCAGCACCCGGTCCGGGGCTGAGCCGTCGGACGCCACACCGAGCGACAGCCGCCGGTCGCCGTGGTCCGTACCGCTGCGGAACGGGGTGTACGGGTAGAACGCGTCCGAGACCAGCGGTGCGGCGGAGGCGGGCAGCCGCCACGACACCGGCAGCCGGTGCTGCGGCAGCCGGGGATTGTGCGCGAGCAGCGTGGAGACGGCGCTCGCCGACGGGTCGTACGAGAGCCCCGCCCACTGGTCCGCGCCGACGATCGAGAACGGGTCCAACTGGCCCGGGTCGCCGACGAACAGCGCCCGCTCGAAGAGCCCCGCGACGGCCAGCAGCGCGTCCGAACGCATCTGGTACGCCTCGTCGACGATCGCGTGGCCCCACGGCTCGACGTTCTTCACATGCGCCCACTTCGCGGCCGTCGAGATGACGACGTCGAGCCCGGCGAGATCGGAGGCCTTGGCCGACTTCCGTACGTTGGCCAGCCCGTCCAGCACCTTGTCGTACGGGTCGGTGTCATTGCTGTGCAGCCGGCCGACCGGCAGCCCCGGATCCTTCTCGGCCAGCCGCACCACCAGGTCGTCGACCTGGGCGTTGGTCTGCGCGACCACCATCAACGGATGGCCTGCCGCCGCGAGTTCGAGCGCGGCGCGCACCACGAGCGTCGACTTGCCGGCGCCCGGCGGGGAGTCCACCACGATGCCGCGCTCCGTACCGCCCAGGGTGTCGGCGAGGATCGCGTCGGTGGCCCGCGCGGCCTGGGTGCCCGGGTCGAATACGGCCGTCACAGAAGGTCCTCCGCGGTCACGGGGTCGGGGCTCTCGGCATGCCCGGCCGCACCCGGCGGGCCGCCGTGCGTCCAGGGCGTCTGCTCCGGGTCCGGCAGCTTCGCGCCGCCGCGCTGATCGTGCTCGAAGAGCGTCCAGGCGATCCGGTCACCCGGCTCGGGCACCGAACCCGGGGCCGGCTCCTTGCCCCGGCCCATCCGGTCGAGGATCCGCAGCACCAGCAGAGGCGCGCCCCCGTCCTCCGGCTCGGCGTACCCCGCGAACTCGGCGGTCTGCGGCCTGCCCTCCAGCGAGCGGTACACCCTGGTGCGCTCGCCGAGATGCGGGTGCTCGTCCGTGCGGACCGTGACCAGCGGGCGCGGCGAAGGACGCTTGGACTCGCTGTACGCCATCACCACTTCCGTCACCTCGGCGACGAACGCCTCGCCGGCCAGCCGCCGCCCGGCCAGTACCAGCGGATCGTCCAGCGCCTCCTGGGCCTCCAGCTGGGCCTGCGCCGTCTCCCGCGAGGCCAGCTTTTGTGCCGCCGTCACCGCGTCGTCCCGGCGCGGCTGCGGCGGCTCGCCCGAGCGCACCCGGTCCCGGTGGCCGGTGAACGACCAGCGGTCCCTGGTCCAGCGGTCCTCGGCCCTGGCCCCCTCGGGGAGTTCCCTCAACAGGTCGAGCCCACGCCACACCGCGTCCCACGTCGGCCGCGTCACCCCGGCCAGCAGGGCCCTGATCTCACGCTCGGCCGCCGTCAGTTCGCCGAGCCGGGCATCGGCCGCCAGGCCGTCCTCGGCGGCCGCGAGCGAGGTGCGCGCCCGGTCGTACTTCTCGATGGCGGGCGCCAGCAGCCGGTTGTCGAACGCCGGGTCCGTGGCCGGACCGGCCGGCGGGCATCGCAACTGCCCCTCGCCGTCCCGCTCCAGCTCCGCGCTGAGTGCCGCCGAGGCGCCCGACTCGCCCGCCGGGGCATCGATCCAGGCCAGCAGCGCGCCCAGATGCTGGTCCTCCAGGCTGCTCTGCCCGGTCGCCCAGTGACGGTTCAGCAGATCGGTCACGGCGAGCAGCAGCGAGGAGCCGGGCACCCTGGCCCGCTCCCCGTAGTGCGTCAGCCAGCGGCCCAGCAGTGGGACCCGGGCGGGCGCGGGGTACGGGGTGTCAGGGTCCTCCTCGGCCGTGCGGCGGAACCGCATCGAGCGGCCCAGCAGCCGGACGAACTCGATGCCCGCCCGGCTCGGCACGATCAGCTGCGGCGCGTCCGCGCACAGCTCCACCTCGACCTTGGACCTCTTCCCGGTCCCCGGATCGGTCTCGTTGCGTTCGGCCGGCTCGACGACGTCCTCGTACGCCTCGATGTGCGGCAGCACCGCCTCGGCCAGCTCGGCGAGGAACGCGAACCGCAGATCCCGGTCGCGCGGCTGCGAGACCGTCAGCAGCCGGGGCGCCTCCCGGTCGGTCCCGACGAGCGCGCCCAGCGGGGCGCCCGCCTCACCGGCCGTGGTCAGCGGAACCAGGACGAGGGGCCGGTCGGTGAGATGGCGGTGCAGAACCGTGGCCATCGGCTGGGCCCGGCCGCTCTCCACGGCCTCCAGCCGGGCCAGGGTGCTGATCAGCGACATGCCGGACCGCCCGCCAGCGCCTCGGCACGCAGGGCCGCCGCACGCCGCAGCGCCGCGACCGTCGGATCCGCCGGGTCGCCCTCCTTGCCCGCGGCGGCCGCCAGCACCTCGCCCACCGTGGTCAGCCCGCCGAGCTCACCGCGCACACTCCGCCCCAGCGCCTCCACCGCACCGGTCTCGCGCGCCTTCGCCCGGCAGTGGAAGGCCAGTTCGCAGGCGGCCAGGCACTCCGGGGCGTATGCCGCGCCGACCGATTCGACCGCGGCGTCGAGCTGCTGCCGGGGGCACTGAGGGTCGAAGGTGGTGCCCTCGGGCAGGGCCGCCGCGATCTCCTCGACCCGGGTCAGCCTGGTCAGCTGGCGGCGGGTGACGGCGCGCTGCTTGCGTACGTCGACGACCGAGGCGGTGGGCAGGTTGGAGAAGTCCTTCGGGCAGACCAGCAGCACCCGGTGGCCCACCTCGGCGCCCTCGGTCAGCTCCGCGATCCGCTCCAGCGCCAGCACGTAGACGGCGGACTGCCGGGCCGCTGCGCCGACCTTCGCGGCGTCGGCCGAGCCGTCGACCATGGGGAAGGACTTGATCTCGACGACCGTCCAGGTGCCGTCGGGGTGCACCGCCACCGCGTCCGGCTCCAGATAGGCGGGGGAGCCCGCCACTTCCAGGGCCAGCATCGGGTGGTCCAGCAGCGTCCAGCCGCCCGCCTCGGTCGCCTCCCGCAGTGCCAGCGCCGTACGCGCGGCGCGGCCCTCGGGGCCCGCCGCCGTCAGATCGGGCACCGAGATCTCGCGCGGCGCCCCGTCACCGCCGCCGAGGTGCTCGTGCAGCAGGCGCATCAGCTCCGTGCCCCCGTCGGCCTTGACCCTGGCCTCGAAGGTGTTGCCCCGGACGAGGGCGAACTGCGACTGGCCGAACGGGGCCGGGGAACCGAGCGCCGCGGCCAGCGCGGCCTTGTCCACCCCTGCGCCGTCGAGCAGGGCGCGGCGCCGGCAGCCGGGGTTGGCGGCGAGGGCGGCCAGCGCGCGGGCGTCCAGCGGGCGTGGCGGGACGGCCGGTCCCCGCAGCTCAGCGAGCCGCTGCCGGAGTGTCGTCCCCCGCGGCTCCCGCTCCTGCGGGGGCGGCGGCGTCGGCCCGGGGTGCACGACCGGCCGAGGCGTCTGCGTCGGCCGATGCCGCGGCATCGGTGGAGTCTGCGGAGGTGGTCCGCTGGCCAGGGATTCGCTCACCCGCGGAAGTCTTGCATCCGGCACTGACAATCGGGGATTCCGCGACCGGGGCGATCCGCGGGAAGCGTGCTCCGACCCAGTCCCTGATCCGGTCCGCCAGCCGCATCACGGGCCGGGCCAGCAGGGCTCCGACGCCCATCACGGCGGCGCCCGCGACCGCGTCGAGGAAGTAGTGGTTGGCGGTGCCCATCACCACGAACGTGGTGATCAAGGGGTAGGCGATGCCAGCGGCCCGGACGTACGGGTTCTTGCTGTGGCGCCACAGCAGGATTCCGCACCAGAGCGCCCAGCCGACGTGCAGGCTCGGCATCGCCGCGTACTGGTTGGTCATCCCGCTCATGCCGCGCGGGGCGCTGGCCCCGGTGCCCCACCAGCCGTACGAGCTGTACTGCGCCATCGTGTCGACGAAGCCGTACTGGGCCTCCAGCAGCCTGGGCGGGCAGGTCGGCAGCAGCGTGAAGCCGATCAGGCCGAGCATCGTGGAGGTCATCAGCCAGGTGCGGGCCCGGCGGTATATCTCCTGGCGGCGGCGGAAGAGCCAGACCAGGACGGCCGGGGTGACGAGGTAGTGCAGGGACGCGTACACGAAGTCGGCGGGTATGCCTATCGAGGGGTGCGCGGTGAACAGGCGGTTGAGCGGGTGCTCGATGTTGATGTGGAGTGCCTTCTCCAGGCGCAGGATGCTCAGTCCGTGGTCGACGGCGGTGGACACGTCGCCGCGTGCCACCAGCCGGCCCGCCGTATAGGCCCCGTACACCAGAGCCAGCAGCGGCAGCTCGGTCCACCAACGGGGTCGCGGGCGCGGCACGGGCGCGGCGCTGGCATGCTGCATCCGGAAGTTCTCCATCATGTGTTCATGCGACCGAAGACGGGCGTTCAACCGTACGGCGCGGCTCGGTCGAGGTTCCCCCGGGGTGCTTTCGGGGCGCGCAGAGTTCTCCGCGCAGAGTGGGACGCCTGTTCGGCCCAGGAGGTTGCCCCGCGATCACGTGCGCGATGATGAGAAAACCCGGTGATCCATGTCGTCTCGATCGCCGGCCTCAGATCTCAGTTCAGGGAGAGCCGTCATGGCACCGCGTATCCTGCTCGCCCGGCACGGCCAGACGGAATGGTCCGTCAATGGGAATCACACCGGCAGGACGGACATCCCGCTGCTCGACACCGGCCGGGCGGGCGCGAAGCTCCTCGGCGAGCGGCTGCGGCGCGGGCCGTGGGCGCAGCTGCCGGGCCTGGAAGTGCGCACCAGCCCGTTGCTGCGGGCCAGGGAGACCTGCGAGATCGCGGGATTCGCGGACCGGGCCGAGCCGTGGGACGCGCTCATGGAGTGGGACTACGGGGCGTACGAGGGGATGACGCCGGCCGAGATCAAGGCGATCCGGCCGGGCTGGTTCATCTGGCGCGACGGGGTGCCGGAGGGCGAGACCCTGGCCGAACTGTCCGCCCGCGCCGACGAGATCGTGACGTGGGCGCGCTCGGCCGACCGCGATGTGCTGGTCTTCGCCCACGGGCACATCCTGCGGGCGCTGGGGGCGCGATGGCTCGGCGAGGACGTGTCGTTCGCGGCGCGGATCCGGCTGGACCCGACCTCGCTCTCGGTGCTGGGCTGGGCATACGGGGCCCCCGCGATCGAACGCTGGAACGACACCGGCCACCTGGACCGTTAGGGCCTGTCGTCAGACCGCCGTCGTCGCCCGGAGGGGCAGGGGCGGGGGCGTTCGGTGCGTACGGCCGCAAGGCGGAGGGAGGAGAGTGCAGCGGGCTGCGCCGACGACCGACTACGCGGTGAGCGCGCGTGCCGGGTGTTCCCGGCCAGGCGGGACTTTCGCAACACGCCCCAGGGCCTACGCGGAGGCGGCGCCCTCCGCCGCGTCCGCGTACCGCTCCAGGAACTCCCGTACCTCCGCCACGCACCGCTGCGGCTTCAGCACCTCCACTGCCTGCGCCAGCATCGCGCGGATGCGGGTCGACCGGACGCGGTCCAGCAGGTCGAGCACCTGATGGCCGGCCTCCGCCGCCTCCCCGGCCAGGTCCGCGCGGGCCAGGTCCCAGGTCAGTTCGGCCCGGTACAGCGCCTGGTTCCGGGTGAAGTGCGGGTCCTGGAGCCGGGTGGCCCTGAGCGCGTGCCGGGCCGCCCGCGACCAGTCGCCCAGCGCCGACCAGCACTGCGCCTCCAGGATCTCCAGTTCCGCCTCCCGGAAGAAGGTCATCCACTCCGGATCAAAGTCGCGCGGACCGCGCCCGAACGCGGTGTGTGCCCGGCCGAGGGCCCGCTCGCAGCCCGTGCGGTCCCCGAGCCCCGCCCGGCCTCCCGCCTCCCGCAGTGCGAGCAGCGCCACCAGCCGGGGTGAGCCCAGCGGTTGTGCCGCCCGCTGCGCGGCCTCCGCCGCCCGCACCGACTCGCGGGGCCGCCCGGTGTCCCGGGCCAGGAACGACGCATTGCAGAACGCATGCGCCTCCAGCGCCGGATCACCGGCCATCCGTGCCATGGCGAGCGCCTCCGCGTAGTGCGAGCGGGCGTCCTCGAACCGGCCCGAGTCATGGGCCAGCCAGCCCACCGAGATAGCCAGTTCGCCCGCTCCGGCGTGCAGTCTGTCGGCGGTGGAGCGCTTGGTGGCCGTGCCGGAGTCGAGCAGCGCGTACGCCGCCCGCAGCGGCTGGAACGCCGTGCGGTACAGGCCGTCGCCGCCGTGCTGGTCGTCGAGCAGCCGGATCTGCCGCACCGCCTTCTCGACGGCGCTCACCTCGCTCTCGCCGACCCGGCGCGGATCGGGTGGGGCGGTGGCGGCAGCGGCGGATGCGGAGCCGAGGCCCAGGGCCGCGGCCGCCATCGTGGTGGTGCCGCTCGTCATGAATACGCGACGCAGCACGTCGCTCTCCTCGTCGGGTTCGCTGTGGAGCGTGGGGGGCGGTGGGGTTTCGGCAGTGGTCCGAGCCCCCCGGCCGCGTACGGTTTCGCGCGGTGAGAAGCCCAGGTCCGCCAGGGTCGTTCCGGGGAACATGTGCAGGAAGACCCGTTCGTACGCGTAGTTGGGGCAGCGGATCTCCCCGGACTCCACGCGTCCGATGTACCGGGCGTCGCACGCGACCTGCTCGCCGATCTCACGGGCCGATCTGCGTACCGCGGCAGCGAACTCCCCGGCGGAGCGCTGTCCGCGCAGCCGCCGGAAGGCGAGGTTGGGCACTGCCCCTGTCGACACCATGGGCGGGGACCTCTCTTCTGCAGCTCTTCTGCAGCCGGGCTTCCTGCATCCGGTGTCCCGGCGGAGCAAGAACGTACCGGCTACGACAAGTTGCATACGCGGCTTTTATTAACAAAGCGGGCATCTTGCCCGCGATCCGCCATGAACTGCCACCCTTTGCGGCGGCGTGGCACCGTAGCCCTTGACGCCGTCGGGGCGTTGGTCCATGAGGAGACGGAATCAAACGGCTCCGCCCGGCGATGAGAGGAGAGGTCCCTTGTTGCATCTCGGCACGGAGACCGACTCGCGGACGACTGCGACGACCCCGGCCGCGACGGGCGCCCCGGCGCCCACCACTGCCGCGGACGGCCACGACGGCGAACCCTGCGACCTGGTGACCGTCCCGGCCCGCCAGGGTCTGGAGGCCGTGGACATCCTTCGCAGGGATACCGAGCAGGACATCGGCCCGGTCCTGCACGACGGCGCCTGCGACACCCTCGGCTTCCTCGTGCCGCCCGGGACCGCCGAGGCCTGGGACGTACCGGGCAGCGCCTGTACGCGGACCGCCGGCCGGGGGCTGCGCATCCCCGCCGAGCCGCCCGTCACCGGCAGCGGCTGGCTGCTGCCGCCCGGGGACGACGCCCCGGTCACCGACCCGGAGGTGCTGCGGGCCGCACTCGACGAGGCGGCCCGGCTGATCGAGGCGGCCGACAACTGCTGCTGACCGCTGCTTCCTCGCCCGCGCCCACGAACCGCTGCTTCCTCGCCTGCGCGCCCATAATGGGCAGGTGAGCGGGTTTCCCCGGCACGGCCGGTCTACCACCGGTCCGGAGCGAAGATCAGTGAGCGGGCACGAGCAGCGGTGGCACGTCGAGGAGCGTCGAGCGGAGGTGCGGGCGCCCGTAAGCGGTCCGACCGCAAGGCCGGGAACAGGGCCGGGAGCACGGCCGAGGAGAAGGCCGGGGGCAGGGGCGAACGTGGCGCCGGGCGCGGTGGGCGCAGGGCGGAGCCCCTCGCCGAACCGGTGGACGGCTCCCTCGCCGAACTGGTCCCCGACCGGGAGCGGCCGCGTGCCTGGACGCTGACGCTGGACGGCGCCCCGCAGTCCCACGTGGATCTCGACGACCCCACGTTCCTGTCCTTCGAGTACCAGCGCAGGATCGGCCACATCGCCGATCTCGTCGCACCCCCCGGACAGCCCCTGCACGTGGTGCACCTGGGCGGCGGTGCCTTCACGCTCGCCCGCTACATCGCCGCGACCCGGCCCCGCTCCACCCAGCAGATCGTGGAGGTGGACGCGGCGCTCGTCCAACTGGTCCGCCGGGAGCTGCCGCTGGACCCGCAGGCCAGGATCCGGGTCAGGGCCACCGATGCCCGCGCCGGGCTCGGGAAGATCCAGGACGACTGGGCCGATCTCGTCATCGCCGATGTCTTCAGCGGCGCCCGTACCCCCGCGCACCTCACCAGCACCGAGTTCCTCGCCGAGGTCCGCAGGGTCCTGAAGCCGGGCGGGAGCTATGTGGCCAACCTCGCGGACGGGCCGCCGCTGACCCATCTGCGCGGCCAGATCGCCACCGCCGCCGCGGTCTTCCCGGAACTGGCGCTCGCCGCCGATCCGACCGTGTGGCGGGGCCGCCGCTTCGGCAACGCGGTGCTGCTCGCCTCGGACGTGCCGCCGAAGGTCGCCGAGCTGACCCGCCGGGTCGCCACCGATCCGCATCCCGGACGCGTCGAACACGGGCGCGCGCTCGCCGACTTCACCGGCGGCGCGGCGCCGGTGAGCGACGCGGACGCCAAGCCGTCCCCGGCACCGCCCCCCTCGGCCTTCGGGTGACGGAGGACTGGCCGACCCGGCTGCGCCGGGCCGCGGTCGGCCATCTCGTCTCTCGGGGACGCCTAGGGCCTGTCCGGCGGATCAGGGTCGGACAGGGCGCGGCGTCCGGTGCGGTGCATCGCAAGGCGCCGGAGCGTCTTGATAGCGGAGCTGTTCGGACGTTTTGGCAACGCCGCGAGGTGCCGTGCCAGACGCCGCGACCCCGGCCGTGATCCGCCGGACAAGGCCCTAGCCATCGCCACGATCACCGGCCCCCGGACGACCGGCGTGCGCCGGCCCATCGAGGAGATGGGCCGCACCATGGCCCGCGTACTGCTCAAGGAGATCGCGAGCGAGAACCAGGAACGTCCGCAGACCGTGCTCCCCACCGGACTGGCCGTCCGCGACTCGTCGTGACAGCCGTCACACGGCCGCCCGCTGAGGGGGGCTCAGACACGAGAAGGGCCCCGGTCCGAAGACCGGGGCCCTTCCCTTCAGGGTGAGTAACGGGACTCGAACCCGCGACATCCTGGACCACAACCAGGTGCTCTACCATCTGAGCTATACCCACCATGCCCGGTCTTTTTCCGACCGGCCGAGAAAAAGTGTACAGGGTCCGAGAGGGTGCTCGCTCCCCAGTTGCTCAGCCGCTGACCCCAACCCCCGAAAGGGCTATGACCAGCGGCTTCACAGGGTCCTACGGCGCGGGCGGCGCGACGTGCGCCGCGATGGCCTTCGCGCGCTCCGAGTCCGGACCGGGCTGCGGCACGAAGATTGCCTCGCGGTAGTAGCGCAGCTCCGTGATCGAGTCGCGGATGTCCGCGAGCGCCCGGTGGTTACCGTTCTTGGCCGGACTGTTGAAGTACGCCCGCGGGTACCAGCGGCGGGCCAGTTCCTTGATCGAGGAGACATCGACGATCCGGTAGTGGAGGTAGCCCTCCAGGGCCGCCATGTCCCGCGCCAGGAAACCGCGGTCGGTGGAGACGGAGTTCCCGCAGAGCGGGGCCTTGCCGGGCTCCTTCACATGCTCACGGACGTAGTTCAGCACCTGGGCCTCGGCGTCGGCCAGGGTGGTGCCCCCGGCCAGCTCGTCGAGGAGGCCCGAGGCGGTGTGCATCTGCCGCACCACCTCGGGCATGGTCTCCAGGGCCGCGTCCGGCGGGCGGATCACGATGTCCACCCCTTCGCCGAGCACGTTCAGCTCCGAGTCGGTGACCAGTGCGGCCACCTCGATGAGTGCGTCTTCCGTCAACGAGAGCCCGGTCATCTCGCAGTCGATCCACACCATGCGATCGTTCATGGCCCCACCCTACGGGGCACTGCGCTGCCCCGGCAGGGTCGGGCGTCCGGTCGTGTACGCGTCGGGGCCGGGTTTCCCCTGCTCCGACTGGGCCGGTCCGGCCGGCGGCGACGTGACGACATGCGGGCCCGTCGGGGTGGCCGTGGCCGTGGCCGTGGCGCGCCGGATCACCGCGTTGCCCTGGGCGGGCACGACGGGCTCGGTCACCGCGGCCACGGGCTCCGCGCCGCCGCCCTGCGGACGACGGGCGCGGTAGGCGGCCCGGTACGCGGCGGGGGAGGAGCCCAGCTGACGCCGGAAGTGTCCGCGCAGCGCGACCGGCGAGCGGAAGCCGCAGCGGCCCGCCACCTCGTCGACCGAGTACTCGGACGTCTCCAGCAGCCGCTGCGCCTGCAGCACCCGCTGGGTGATCAGCCACTGGAGCGGTGCGCTGCCGGTGAGCGAACGGAACCTGCGGTCGAAGGTCCGCCTGCTCATGTAGGCGCGCGCGGCCAGCGTCTCCACGTCGAACTGCTCGTGGAGGTGCTCCAGTGCCCAGGCCACGACCTCGGCGAGCGGGTCGGAGCCGATCTCCTCAGGTAAAGACCTGTCGAGGTAGCGCTCCTGACCGCCGCTGCGCCGCGGCGGCACGACGAGCCGGCGGGCCAGTGCCCCGGCGGCCTCCGTGCCGTGGTCCGTGCGGACTATGTGCAGACAGAGATCGATCCCCGCCGCTGTCCCGGCCGAGGTGAGCACGTCGCCGTCGTCGACGAAGAGCTCACGCGGATCGACGTGGACCGACGGGTAGCGCTTGGCCAGCGTCGGCGCGTACATCCAGTGCGTGGTCGCCGGGCGGCCGTCCAGCAGGCCGGCGGCGGCGAGCACGAACGCGCCGGTGCACAGACCGACGATGCGGGCGCCCTCCTCGTGGGCGCGGCGCAGCGCCTCCAGCGCCTCGGCGGGCGGCGGCGAGGTGATCGAACGCCAGGCGGGCACCACGACGGTGCCGGCCCTGCTGATCGCCTCCAGCCCGTAGGGCGCGGTGAGTTCGAGTCCCCCGGTGGTCCGCAGCGGTCCTTCCTCCCCGCCGCAGACGAGGAGTCGGTAGCGCGGAACTCCCGCGTCCTGGCGGTCGATTCCGAACACGGAGAGCGGGATCGAACTCTCGAAGATGGGGCCGCCGCTGAACAGCAGCACGGCGACGACTTCTCGTCGTCGACGGCCACTGAGTTTCCGTACAGCCTCCGTCACGGCGGCGGAGTCCTGGCTCATGACGCTAAGCCCCCCTCGGTGTTCGCGTCTCCCTGGTCCTTACGGGCCTGTCGCACCTGCACTGTTCCCCTCGGTCCTGCACGAGTTCCCCAGACTTCGATACCCAAGATCGAATCTACTGCGTCCCGTGGTGCCGGCGTGACAAGTTCATCAGCCGGCGTTATGTCGACAAGGCAACTTGGCGGGAAGCATTCGATCACGAAGCGTTTCATCCGGAGAGCGCGCAGGGAAGTGCGCCGTGCGTTCATGGCCCGTCCCCGTTGGGTGGAAGCGTACCGCGCGGTCTCTTCCTGCCTGGTGACAAGGGGGTTGATCGGCCAATTCGGCAAGGAATGGGCAGGGGTATGAAGTTGGCTGAAAATAGATGGTTGTGCATACGTGATTCAGTCATTCAACCGGCGCACAACCCGGGTGATCAACCGCTTCTTTGCGCTCCCTGGGCAGGTCGGACGGCCGATCGTACGGAACGGTGCGATGGCAACCGGCGGCGACCGGATTCCGCCCGACGGGCCGGTGTCGGTCCCCGGCCGGGAGGAGTGCCGGGAACGGGGCGGACGGTCCGGAGCGGGCGCGTTGTGACTCCGGGGGGCCGAGAGGTCCGGATGCCGGCCCGGCGGTCGGTGACGGGCCGGTGATCCACTTCGCGGCCGTCCCGGGGCGCGGGGGCCGCGCTCACGGCCCGTAGGGACGACGGATCCGGCTCCGTCCGGTCACCGAGGGCAGTCGTCCGGGTCCGCTGCGTCGGTGTACGGCACAAGCGGCATTGCCATACGGGTCCGCCTCGGGCATGCTCCGTGAAACGTCGCACGCGCTTTGCGTGGCTCTGGGCAGTGGAGGAGTGGCGCCGTACCCTTGGGGGTAAGGGGTTGGGAAGATGATTCCCGGACACCGCAACACCGCCCGCTGACGCACCTTCCCCACGTCGCTCTCCTCACGAGGACTCTCTTCGCCGAGACACCGATGGCCGGTCACGAAATCCCCGAACCCGCCGACCGCAAGCAGGTGGCCGACCCCATGTCGGACCCGCTGACGGTCGAAGAAACACGTCACTCCTGCGACCCCGCGTTCCGCCACGGGGTAGTCGTCGGCTTCGACGGCTCGACCTCCAGTGAACGCGCCCTCGCCTATGCCATCGGGATGGCCCGAAGATCAGGTTCCGGCCTGATCATCGTCCATGTCGCCAACCGGCTGCCGACCACCGTCTGGGCAGGTTGCGAGCCGCCCGTCTTCGTGGACGTGCCCGACCACCGCACCGAGGTGCTCGGTTTGGAGCTCGCCTGCGCGGACTACCTCTCCGAGGTGCCCTGGGTGCTCGTCGAGCGGGGCGGGGACATCTGCCACGAGCTGGAGGAGGTCGGCCGGGAGTACTCGGCCGACGCCATCGTCGTCGGCTCCACGCACGGCATCGTCGGCCGCATCTTCGGCTCGGTGGCGGGGCGCCTCGCGCGGCGTGCGCAGCGCCCCGTCGTCGTCATTCCCTGAGAGCCCGTCGGGTGGCCTCCGATCTGGCGACCACGCCCCGGCACGCACGCTTCCCGCGTGGTCGTCGGCCGCCGGCGCTCCTTCCCCGGGCTCTCGGCTCCGCTCAAGCAGGGGAGGCCCCTTCCGCCTGACTCCTCCGCCTTGGAATCGCACGCACCGGACCGCGCCCGCCATCCGGCCCGAGGTCACCCCACAGGCTCTGAGCCCCGCACCCCGCAGGCCCCTCCGTCGTTTCCGCGATCCGTGGGGCGGCTCTCGTTCGACATGGCGTCAACTAGCCCGCATAAACAGGCAATTCATGCCCTCGGCGGCCGTTTCGGGGCCGCCCCGCGCACGCCGGTACCGCGTTGCGCGCGCCGGGGCCGCCCCGTGCACGGGCCTACTCGACGGTGACGGACTTCGCCAGGTTGCGCGGCTTGTCGATGTCACGGCCCATGGCCAGCGCCGTGTGGTACGCGAAGAGCTGGAGCGGGATGCCCATCAGGATCGGGTCCAGCTCGTTCTCGTTCTTCGGTACGACGATGGTGTGGTCGGCCTTCTCCTGCACCTGGTGGGCGACGGCGAGGATGCGGCCGCTGCGGGCCTTGATCTCCTCCATCGCGGCGCGGTTCTTCTCCAGCAGGTCGTCGTCCGGCACGATCGCGACCGTCGGCATCGCGGGCTCGATCAGCGCCAGCGGTCCGTGCTTCAGCTCGGAGGCCGGGTACGCCTCGGCATGGATGTACGAGACCTCCTTGAGCTTCAGCGAGGCCTCCCGGGCGACGGGGTAGCCGCGCACCCGGCCGATGAACATCATCGACTTGGCGTCCGCGTACTCGGCCGCCATCTTCTTGATCTCGTCCTCGTTCGCCAGGATCTCGCTGATCTGGGCGGGCAGCCTGCGCAGCCCCTCGATGATCCGCTTGCCGTCGGCGACCGACAGATCCCGGATCCGGCCCAGGTGCAGGGCGAGCAGCGCGAACGCGACGACCGTGTTGGTGAAGCACTTGGTGGAGACGACACAGACCTCGGGGCCGGCGTGGACGTACGTACCGCCGTCCGCCTCCCGGGCGATCGCCGAACCCACCACGTTGACGACACCGAGCACCCGGGCGCCCTTGCGCTTGAGCTCCTGGACGGCGGCCAGCACGTCGTACGTCTCGCCGGACTGGGAGACCGCGACGTAAAGCGTGTCCGGGTCGACGACCGGGTTGCGGTAGCGGAACTCGGAGGCCGGCTCGGCGTCCGCGGGGATGCGGGCGAGTTCCTCGATCAGCTGGGCGCCGATCTGGCCCGCGTGGTACGAGGTGCCGCAGCCCAGGATCTTGATCCGGCGGACCCCGCGCGCCTCGCGGGCGTCCAGGTTGAGGCCGCCCAGGTGCACCGTGGCGAAGCGGTCGTCGATCCGGCCGCGCAGCACCCGGTCGACGGCGTCGGCCTGCTCGGAGATCTCCTTGTGCATGTACGTGTCATGGCCACCCATGTCGTACGACTCGGCCTCCCACTCCACGGTGGTCGGCGTGGCCGTCGTGGACGAGCCCTCCGTGGTGTACGTACGGAAGTCGTCGGCCTTGAGGGTGGCCATCTCGCCGTCGTCCAGGGTGACGACCTGGCGGGTGTGGGCGACCAGTGCGGCGACGTCCGAGGCGACGAACATCTCCTTCTCGCCGATGCCGAGCACCACCGGGGAGCCGTTGCGGGCGACCACGATGCGGTCGTTGAAGTCGGCGTGCATGACGGCGATGCCGTACGTGCCCTCGACCGAGCGCAGCGCCTCGCGGACCTTCTCCTCCAGGGTGTCCGCCTGGGCGCGGGCGATCAGGTGGACCAGCACCTCGGTGTCGGTCTCGGAGAGGAAGACGACGCCGTCGGCGACGAGCTTGGCACGGAGCTCGGAGGCGTTGTCGATGATGCCGTTGTGGACGACGGCGACCTTGTTCTCGGCGTCCAGGTGCGGGTGCGCGTTCTCGTCGCTCGGGGCGCCGTGGGTGGCCCAGCGGGTGTGGGCGATACCGGTGGTGCCGGTGAAACGCTTGGGGACGCGGGCCTCCAGCTCGCGGACCCGGCCCTTCGCCTTCACCATCCGCAGGGTGGCGGGCTTGCCTGCCGACGCCTTGCCGGTGATGACGATGCCCGCGGAGTCGTAACCCCGGTACTCCAGCCGCTGCAGCCCTTCCAGCAGCAGCGGGGCCACATCACGCTTCCCGATGTATCCGACGATTCCGCACATGAATTCTCTGCCCCTCCATCGACGTACCTGTGGTGCCCGTTCGCTCAGCCGTAGACGATGCGGCGCAGCTGGCGGAGCGAGAGCTCCGGCGGCGCGACCGCCCGGTGCGGCAGCTCGGCCGCGATCCGCTCGAAGATCTCCGCGTTGACCAGGCCACCGGACTGCAGTTCGCGGTGGCGGCGGCGGACGAAGTCATCGGTCGTCTCGTCGAAGTACGCCAGCACGTCGAGGATCACCCGGGCGGCTTCACCGCGCTGGAGCGCGGTGCTGCGCACCAGGTGGTCAATGAGGTCGTCATGCGACGGGCGGCGTTCGAGCACTCGTTGATATTGCGGTGGGTGGGGCGCTTACGCAACAATTCTGCCCGATATCGGGCAGGCTCGGGTGTGATTGCGATCTCGGACCGACTGCAGGCGCTTGAGGACGGCCTGCTTGGCGGCGGTGAACTCGTCGTCGGTGAGGACCCCGGCCCGGTGCGGCTCGCCGAGCTCGCGCAGCCGGCGCAGCAGCGCGTCGTGGTCGTCGCCGGCCGGTGCGGACGGAGCGGCTGCGGCCGGGCGCGGCGCTCGCGGGGGCCGGGTCCGGTGCGTCGCGCAGTCGTGGTCGCAGCCGGCCGCCCCTGCGGTCCGGTTCGAAGGAGATCCCCGCCGACGCCCGCAGCGGGACCACGCATTCACCCAGCTCCTGCCGGAGCGGATGGATCCCCTTGCCCCGGCCCGGCGCGATCCGCACCGCTTCGCCGTCGAAGGTCCAGGTTCCGTCGCGCTGGATTCTCTCAGTCGCGGAACGGGGGAGTGGTCTACACCTTGACCATCCGTGAGGCGCACGATACGCATGGTGATGGTTCGGTTGCTCAGGAGACCCACAGGTGTGAACCCGTCGAAAGGGATCCGGCTCGTGAGACTGCACAGGACACAGCGCACCGCCCTGCCCCGCCTTCTCGGCTCGCTGCTGCTCGTCACGGCGGCCGGGATCTCCGGTGTCGGCGCGGCGCCGGGGGGAGCGGCGGCGAACAGCGGCCCGGCCGCCGCCTCGCCCCGTCCGCTCGGCCAGATCGTGCCCGCCCCCGCCGAGGCGAGGCCCGGCGGCTCCCCGTACACCATCACCGCGGACACCAGGATCCGCGTCGACGGCTCCGGCGAGGCCCGGAGGGTCGGCGACTACCTGGCGGGCGTGCTGCGCCCGTCCACCGGATATCCGCTGCCGGTCACCGGCGACGCGGGCAACGGCATCCGGCTGCGTCTCGATCCCCGCAACGGCGAACTGGGCGCCGAGGGCTACAGCCTGAAGTCGAGCCGGGGCTCCGTCACCATCACCGCACGCGGCCCCGCAGGGCTCTTCCACGGCGTCCAGACGCTCCGTCAACTGCTCCCGGCCGACGTGGAGAAGAAGAGCCCCCAGAAGGGTCCGTGGACGGTCGCGGGAGGCACGGTCAAGGACGCGCCGCGCTATGCGTACCGCAGCGCGATGCTCGACGTCTCCCGGCACTTCTTCTCCGTCGCCGAGGTCAAGCGCTACATCGACCAGCTCGCCCTCTACAAGATGAACAAGCTCCATCTGCATCTCTCCGACGACCAGGGCTGGCGGATCGCCATCGACTCCTGGCCGCGGCTCGCCACGTACGGCGGGCAGACGGAGGTCGGCGGCGGCCCCGGCGGCTACTACACGAAGAGCGACTACAAGGAGATCGTCCGGTACGCGGCCTCCCGCTATCTGGAGGTCGTGCCGGAGATCGACCTGCCCGGCCACACCAACGCGGCACTCGCCTCGTACGCGGAGCTGAACTGCAACGGGGTCGCGCCGCCGCTGTACACCGGCACCAATGTCGGCTTCAGCTCGCTCTGCGTCCCGAAGGCCGTCACGTACGAATTCGTGGACGACGTGGTCCGTGAGCTCGCCGCGCTCACCCCCGGCAAGTACCTCCACATCGGGGGTGACGAGGCGCACTCCACCAGCCACGAGGACTACGTGGCCTTCATGGACAAGGCGCAGGCCGTCGTCGGCAAGTACGGCAAGACCGTGGTGGGCTGGCACCAGCTGACCGGGGGCACGCCGGTGAAGGGGGCGGTCGCCCAGTACTGGGGTTACGACCGGACGGGTGCCGCCGAGCGCAAGCAGGTCGCGGACGCCGCCGTGAACGGCACGAAGCTGGTGCTGTCCCCGGCCGACCGCAGCTACCTCGACATGAAGTACGACAAGGACACCGAGCTGGGCCTGGCCTGGGCCGGCTACGTCCCGGTCCAGCGCTCCTACGACTGGGACCCGGCGACGTACCTGGCCGGTGTCCCGGAGGACTCGGTCCTCGGTGTCGAGGCGCCGCTCTGGTCGGAGACCCTGACCAACAGCGACGAGATCGAGCAGATGGCGTTCCCCCGGCTCCCCGGGGTCGCGGAGCTCGGCTGGTCGCCCGCGGCCACGCACGACTGGGAGGCGTACAAGGTGCGGCTGGGCGCGCAGGGGCCGAGGCTCTCGGCGCTCGGCGTCAACTACTACCGGGCGCCACAGGTTCCCTGGGCCGCCGAGTGAGCCGACCGGGCCCGTCCGGCGACCGCCCGCCTCCGGTCGCCGGACGGCCCCGGTGCCCGCGCTCCACGCGCCCTCGGCCGTCGCCGCTCACCAGACCAGGACCCCGCCGCCCACCGACCGGGCCCGCAGCGCGGCCCGGGTGATGTTGGCGAGCCGCGCCGCCACGTAGTCCTCCCGGTAGCCGCCGACCGCACCGAGCCTTGCGGTGTGCCCGCGCAGCAGCTCGCACTCGGCGAGGAACTCCTCGATGTCCTCGGGCTGTACGCAGAGGTCGTCGGCGGCCAGCCCGGGAAGGCACCGGGCCCCGAGCGTACGGGCGAGCTCCGAACCCCAGAGCTTGGTCCGGCAGCTCTCGAAGCCGGCCATGTCGCTTCCGTCGTCGGGGTCGTCGAGCAGCCTGCACTCCCCCCGCTCGTCGTACACAAAGGTGTGCACCAGCAGCGTCATGCCCCGAACCCGGCCCGGCAGCCGTCGAGTCCCTCGACCGTGACCTCGACGCTCCGGCACTCCTCCCAGCGCGCCCGGTCCATCTGCAGTTGTTGCAGGGTGACCGGCGCTCCCCGTACGGCGGCGACCGTGAGGCCGTTCGGCAGATAGCCGAGCCGGCGCGAGACGCCCAGCGAGCGCAGGTTGTCGGTCATCGCGGACGACACCGCGGTCCGGGCCCCGAGGCCGGCGAAGGCGAGATGCAGGACGGCGGCCCGCATCTCGGTGCCGATGCCCCGGCCCTGGTGGGCCAGGCCCAGCCACGACCCGGTGGCGACCTGGCCGGTCACGGCGAAGTCCGTGGCCGTCAGGTCCTGCCGCCCGACCACCCTGCCCTCGTGCAGCACGGCGAGGCTCAACGCCCAGTCCTGTGGCGACCAGTCGGCGACGGTGGACAGCACATGCTGGAACACCGCCCTGCCGCGCTCCGCGGGCGGTACGGCGGTCCAGGGGGCTGTGAACGGCATCTCGCCCGGCGCGTGCACCCCGTCTGCGGCGACCGATGCGAGCTCGTCCAGCAACTCCAGGCCGGGGAGGCGCAGTTCCAGGCGGGGCGTGCGGAGGCGGAGCCCGTACAGGGGCCAGTGCTGCGGCTTCATGGGCAGACTCTGCCGCGCGGTGCGGCGCGCTGTCGACCGGATTCCGCGGTCGGCCGCACCGCGTACCCCGATGCGCCGCGGTCGTGCGAGTCGGGCACGGACCGTGTGCCGTGAACGGTCAGGGGCGCGGCCAGGGGCGGCCGGCCAGGCGCTCGATGTCGGTGTTGAAGCGCCTCAGGTAGGCGGCGAAGCCGGAGATGTCCTCGTCCGACCAGTTGGTCATGACCCGCTCCAGGGAGCGGACGAGGCCCTCGCGTTCCGCGTCGAGCATGCGGGCGCCCTCGTCGGTGATCCGGAACTTGCGGGCCATGCCGCCTTCGGGGTCCGGGATGCGTTCCACGAGTCCGGCGCGCATGGCTGCCGCGGTCTGCCGGTTGAGGGTGGAGACGTCGAGCCCGAAGGCGTCGCTGAGCTCGCCGATCGACATCGGCCCCTGGATGCGGACACGGCTGAGCAGGATGTAGGCGCTGTGGTCCATCAGGCCGTCCTTGCGGCGGCCGCCCTTGTTCTGCAGGAGGCCGTGGCGGCTGAGGAGCATCTGCTCGTACTCGACCTCGTGGGTGGGCCTGGTCATGCGCCTGCCGCCTCCTGCTGTCGTCCGGGCGTCCCGGCGTGCTTCCGCGTGTCGGCGTCCATTCTCCCATGGCCCATGCAAGGCACATATGGTGTGTCCGATACATGGCGTGTGTACGATGCATGACCTTCTTCCGATACACACCCGAGGAGTCCCGGATGGGCGCACCCCAGCCATCAACTCGCACCGGCGGCGTCGTCGCCACGCTGGCCATTGCCGGTGTCACGGCGGCGATCATGCAGACCCTGGTCACCCCGCTCATCGCGGAGCTGCCGCAGATCCTGAGCACCACCCCCTCGAACGCGGCATGGGTGATCACTGTCACCCTGTTGGTGTCCGCTGTCTGCGTGCCCGTCTCCGGACGGCTGGGCGACATGGCCGGCAAGCGCCGGATGCTCCTTGTGTGCTCCGTGCCGCTGATAGTCGGCTCGGTGGTGTGCGCGCTCTCCTCGTCCGTCGTCCCCATGATCGTCGGCCGCGGTCTGCAGGGCATGGGCATGGGCGTGCTGCCGCTCGGCATCGCCCTGCTGCGTGATGTGGTCCCGGCGGAGAAGCTCAGCTCGTCCATCGCGCTGGTCAGCGCCTCCATGGGCATCGGCGGCGCGCTCGGCCTGCCGATCGCCGCGGCGGTCGCCCAGTACACGGACTGGCGGGTGCTGTTCTGGGGCTCGGCCGGTCTCGCCACCGTGGTCGCGGTGCTGATCTGGTTCCTGATCCCCGACGTGCCGGTCGGAGCCAAGGGGCAGCGGTTCGACGTGCTCGGTGCGCTCGGTCTCGGGGCGGGGCTGGTCTGCCTGCTGCTCGCGGTCTCCAAGGGGGCCGACTGGGGCTGGGGCTCGGCCACCACGCTCGGCCTGTTCGCCGCCGCCGTCGTGGTCCTGATCGCCTGGGGCCTGTGGGAGCTGCGTACTCAGGACCCGCTGGTCGACCTGCGCACCACCGCGCGCCCCCGGGTGCTGATGACCAACCTCGCCTCCGTCTTCGTCGGCTTCGGCATGTACGCCAGCATGCTGATCGCGCCGCAGCTTCTTCAGCTGCCCTCCGCCACCGGCTACGGCCTGGGCCAGTCGATGCTCGCGGCGGGCCTGTGGCTGGCGCCCGGCGGGATCATGATGATGATCGTCTCCCCGCTCGGCGGAAAGCTCATCGACGCCCGGGGCCCGAAGTTCACCCTGGTGTGCGGCATCCTGGTCATCGCGGGAGGCTACGGCCTGGCGCTGGTGCTCATGGGCTCCGCGTGGGGCCTGATGGTGGTCGGCATGGTGACCAGCAGCGGTGTCGGTCTGGCCTACGGTGCGATGCCCGCACTGATCATGGGCTCGGTCCCGCTGTCCGAGACCGCCGCCGCCAACGGCTTCAACACGCTCATGCGCTCCCTCGGCACATCGATCGGCGCCGCGGTGATCGGCGTGGTCCTCTCGCAGATGACCGTCACCATGGGCGGCTACACCCTCACCTCCGAGAACGGCTTCCGTACCGGACTCCTGGTCGGTTGCGGTGTCGCCCTGGTCGCGGCGGTGATCGCCGCCGCCATCCCGGCCGTGCGCCGCGTCGAGGCCGGTGCCGAGGCCATGCCCGAACAGGTCGCGGTCAAGGCCTGACCTGCGACCCGACCCGGTCCGGAATGAACCGGACCGGGTCGGGGCGAGGCGGGGCGAGTGAAGGAGTGGTCAGGGCAGGAGGTAGCCGAGGGTCCCGCCCATGATCTGCCCCTCGCAGTCGGGCTGGTGGGACTCGAAGATCTGCCGGTTCTCCTTGCGCAGGCAGCGCAGCAGCGGCAGGCTCGACGTTCCGGCGGGCGGTGCGGCGTACAGCCAGCCGAGGCGCGTCACGTACGTCTGGCCCTCGCAGCCGACGTCGGTGGTGGCGAAGTGGTCGCCGCGCACCTGGCAGAGGTAGAGGGGCTGGGTGCCCGGATTGGGCGCGGTGAACAGGGTGCCCAGCGGGCCCTGGAGGTCATAGCCGACGGGGGCGTCCCACGGGGTGCTCCGGGTGTCGGAGCTCTTGTGGTAGCGGTAGAGCACGAAGGTCGGGGCGCCCACGTCGGGCTCGCCGGTGCACAGGTACTCGATGTGCACCTGCACCCATCCGTTCGGAAGCGAGTTGACGACGGTGGGGCCGGCGCTCACCTGGCAGTCGGAGCGCGCGAAGCCGCGAGCGACCGCGGCGTCGAGCCCGGTCTCGCGGGCTGACTGCACGGCCACGTTCAGCGGGCCGCTGCCGAAGCCCTTGACGTAGAGCTTGACGGGCCCGACGGACGCGGTGGCGGCCGGGGCCGCGACGGCGGTGCCGCCGAATGCGGTCAGGGAGAGCGCGGCGGCGAGCGCTGTGGCGAGAGCGGCGGCGGACCGGCCGATGGCGCGGCGGAACAACCTCACGGGCATACCTCGTTCCGGCAGGCCGGTGCGCGCCCTTCCTGTGAGGCCGTGCGCACCGGCGGGGTCAGTACGGCAGGCCATGGATATCAGGCTGAATCACCTCTGTTGACGCACCTCGCGCGGTATGTCCGGTTCCGTGGTGATGCTGGCCGAATAGATGCTCTTGACCGGGCGGGCCGCGGGGCGCCCCGCCGGGGGCGCGTCGCGTGTGCGGCAGTTGGCCACGGCAGCGCGCAGGAGCGGAGCGGCATGCGCCCTCTTCGGTCACCGGGACGTCCGCGATTCTGTCGACGAGAACCCCGGCTCGGGCGGGAGCGCGGGGTGATGCGGAGGTCGCGCGCATGGATGGGGCGGCGTCGCGTGCCGATGGGCGGTGCCTGGCGGCGTTGTCGCCGGTCGACGACGCCACGGACCCTGCCGCGCGGCCCGCGCGGCGGCCGGCGGGGGACTCGGACGTCGAACCGGTCCGGATCGAAGGCCCCGGCGGGCAGGCCGTGCTGGGCGGAGACGATGTCGCAGGAGTCGACGGCCGGGTCGATGCGTGGCGGGGCGCCCTGCTCGGCGAGGCGACGGACCGGGATCAGGTCAGGGCGAGGAGGCCGACGGCGACGGCGGCGGTGCCCAGGCCGACGAGCTGGCCGCGGTGGATGCGTTCGGCGAGCACGCTCCGGGCGAGCAGGACCGTGCCCGCGGGGTAGAGGGCGGTGATCACGGCGACGACGGTGAGGTCCCCGCTGCGGGCGGCGAGCAGGAACATCAGGTTCGCCAGGGAGTCCAGCACACCCGCGGTCGCCGACAGCGCGTACGCGGGCCGCTCGGGGCCCAGCCTGCGGTGCAGCAGCCCCGCCGCGGCCAGAGTGATGGCCGAGGAGACCGCCCGGCCCACGATCAGCGGGGCCACCCCGCTGTCGGACGGTGCCTGGTGCAGGAAGACCAGCTGGAGCGCGATGGCGGCGCCCGCGCCGAAGGCCAGCAGCAGTGCGGTACGGGAGGGGCGCGTCACCCCGGCGCCGTGTCCGGCGCTGACCAGCACCACCGCCGCCAGCGCGAGCGGCAGGCCCACCAGTCCGGCGGCGCCCAGGTGTTCGCCCTGCATCAGTCCCACCCCGACCGGCAAGGCGGCGGAGACCAGCGCGGTGACGGGCGAGAGCACGTTCATCGGGCCGATCGCCAGGGTCCGGTAGAGCATGGCGAACGCGGCGGCCGAGGCGACCCCCGACGCGGCGCCCCAGCCGAGGGCACCGGCGCTGAACGAGGCACCGAGGAGCGGCCACAGCAGCAGCTCGACCGCGAGGCTGGCCGGCGCCGCGATCATCACGGTGCGCAGCACGTGTGCCTTGCGGGCGCCGAGGCCGCCGAGGAAGTCGGCGCACCCGTAGGCGAGTGAGCTGCCCAGGGCGAGCAGCAGAGCAAGCACAGCACATCCCTTACCATTCAATGGAACGACCGCACCGTACAGCAGAACGACCGGGTTGTGTCAACCAACCGACCGTGCGGTGCATTGAAGTGTTCCACTTGCAAGGATGGTGATCAGGTGGCCGAGACGGCCGCAGCCCTGCGGACGGTTGCGCACAACGTCCGGGCGGCCCGCACCCGCGCCGGCCTGTCGCTGGAGGAGCTCAGCCGACGCGCCCAGGTCAGCAAGGGCGCCCTGGTGGGACTGGAGAAGGCCCAGGGCAATCCCAACCTGGCCACCCTGGTCCGGCTGGCCGACACCCTCGGCATCTCGGTCTCCGCCCTGATGCAGGGACCGCCCGAGGGCCGGGTCCGTGTCGTGACCTCCGACGACGTGGCACCGCTGTGGACCGGCGCGAAGGGCGGTGAGGCCCGGCTCGTACTGACGACCTCCGGCCCGGCCCCCGTCGAGTTCTGGCGCTGGCGGCTGCAACCGGGCGAGGAATACCCCAGCCACCCCCACCAGCCCGGGGTCGTGGAAACCGTCAGCATCACCTCCGGCCGGATGACCCTGGTTGTCGACGGCACCGAGTACCCCCTCGAAGCCGGCCAGACCGCCACGTTCGACGGCGACACCCCGCACGCCTACCGCGGCGCGGGCACCGAAGCCTGCACCCTGATCATGACCGTCCACCTGCCGGCCGGTCCCGCTGCCACGGGCTGACCGGCAGGACGGGTCGCCGGGCGGTCCAGGGCCGACCGGCTGTCCGCCTGCCCGCCCGTCCGCCCGGCCCGTGCCGTCGTCCGGTCAGGCCGGGAGGCCCAACTCGCGGGCGATCAGCATCCGCTGGACCTCGCTCGTGCCCTCGCCGATTTCCAGGATCTTGGAGTCGCGCCACATCCTGGCGACCGGGTACTCGTTCATGAAGCCGTAGCCGCCGTGGATCTGGGTCGCCTCGCGGGCGTTGTCCACCGCCACCGTCGACGAGTACAGCTTCGCGATCGCCGCCTCCTTCTTGAACGGCTCGCCCGCCACCATGCGCGAGGCCGCGTCGCGCCAGCCGATGCGGGCCATGTGGGCGCGCATCTCCATGTCCGCGATCTTGAACTGGATGGCCTGGTTGGCGCCGATCGGCTTGCCGAACGCGTGGCGCTCGGCGGCGTACTTCACCGACTCGTCGACGCAGCCCTGTGCCAGACCCGTGGACAGGGCGGAGATGGCGATCCGGCCCTCGTCCAGGATGCGCAGGAACTGGGCGTAGCCGCGGCCCTCCTCGCCCAGCAGGTTCTCCAGCGGGACGCGGACGTCGGTGAAGGACAGCTCGCGGGTGTCCGAGGCGTTCCAGCCGACCTTGGAGTACGGGGCGGCGACCGTGAAACCGGGGGTGCCGGACGGCACGATGATCGAGGAGATGCGCGGGGCGCCGTTCTCCTTGCGGCCGGTCACCGCCGTCACCGTGACCAACTCCGTGATGTCCGTCCCGGAGTTGGTGATGAAGCACTTGGAGCCGTTGATCACCCACTCGCCGGTGGCCTCGTCGCGCACCGCCGTCGTCCGGGTGCCGCCCGCGTCCGAGCCGCCGTCCGGCTCGGTCAGGCCGAACGCGCCGAGCGCCTCGCCCGAGCAGAGCTTCGGCAGCCACCGCCGCTTCTGCTCCTCGGTGCCGAAGCGGTAGACCGGCATCGCGCCGAGCGAGACCCCGGCCTCCAGCGTGATCGCCACGGAGGAGTCGACCCGGGCCAGCTCCTCCAGGGCGATCCCGAGGGCGAGATAGTCGCCGCCCATGCCGCCGTACTCCTCCGGGAACGGCAGCCCGAACAGGCCCATCCGCCCCATCTCCCGCACGATCTCGTACGGGAACTCGTGCCTTTCGTAGAAGTCGCCGATCTTCGGCGCGACGACGTCGTGCGCGAACTCCTCGACGGTGCGCCGCAGTTCCTCGTGTTCGGCGGTCAGCCGGTGGTCCAGGGACATGGCAGGGGTCACTCCTTGTGGGACGGTGTCTATCGCACCGAGAGCGCGCGGACGGTACGGGAAGGGCTGGGGCGGCCCAGTTGATCGGCGAGCCACACGCTGGTGGCGGTGAGCGCGTCGAGATCGACCCCGGTTTCGACGCCGAGGCCGTCGAGCATCCACACGAGGTCCTCGGTGGCGAGATTCCCGGTCGCGCTCCTGGCGTACGGGCAGCCGCCGAGGCCGCCCGCGGAGGCGTCCACCGTGGTCACCCCGTGCTGGAGCGCGGCGAGGGTGTTGGAGAGGGCCTGCCCGTAGGTGTCGTGGAAGTGCACGCCGATGGTGTCGGTGGGCACGCCCTCCTCGTTCAGCTCGGCGAGCAGGGTCAGCACATGGCCGGGCGTGGCCACGCCGATGGTGTCGCCGAGGGAGAGCTCGTCGCAGCCGAGGTCCATCAGCGCCTTGGCGACGCGCACGACCCGGTGAACGGGGACGGGCCCCTCCCACGGGTCGCCGAAGCACATCGACAGATAGCCGCGGACATGCACCTTGTCGGCCTTGGCGCGGGCCACGACCGGCTCGAACATGGCGAGCGACTCGTCGACGGTGCGGTTGAGATTGCGGGCGGCGAACGTCTCGGTCGCGGAACCGAACACGGCTATCCGGCGGGCACCGAGCGCCAGCGCCCGGTCCAGGCCGCGTTCGTTCGGAACGAGGACCGGCAGGGCGACGCCGTCGATGTCGGCGAGGCGGGGGAACAGGTCCTCGGCGTCGGCCAGTTGGGGCACCCACTTGGGGTGCACGAAGCTGGTCGCCTCGACGGTGGTCAGGCCCGAGGCGGCCAGCCGGTGGATGAACTCCGCCTTCACCTCGGTCGGTACGACGGTCTTCTCGTTCTGCAGCCCGTCGCGGGCGCCGACCTCGTGGATGCGCACCCGGGCGGGCAGATCCTGGGCCGGTACGGTCATGGGCAGGGTGCGGGACGTCGTCATGCTTCCTCCCCGGGAGCCTCGACGGGGGCGACCACGGCCAGGATCTGGTCCATGGCGACCGTGGCACCGGCGCTCACGTCCAGCTCGGTCACGGTCCCGGCGTGCGGGGCGGAGATGACGTGCTCCATCTTCATCGCCTCCACCACCAGCAGGCTCTGCCCGGCCACGACCTCGTCCCCGACCGCCACCTTCACCACGGTGACCGTCCCGGGCATGGGTGCGGCGAGCGTGTCCGCCCCACAACGGCCCGCGCCGGCCAGCGACGCCGCCACCGGGTCGTGATCCTGTACGTGCCAGCTGTCGCCGTCCCGGCCCAGCCACACGCCGTCCGGGGACACGGCATGGGTGAACGCATGGGTGACACCGGCGAGTTCGAGGGAGAGGCGGGGTCCGGAGACCTCGACCAGCCTGGCCGTCTCCCTGCCGCCCGGCAGCGGGGCCAGCGGACCGCACGCCCCGGTCACGGGCTCCGGCGGCTGCGCGCCCTCCCCGACATGGCCGAACGTCAGCTCCGTACCGGTCGGGCAGGAGCGCAGCGAGACCTGCACCGGGTCGTGTCCCGGCAGCCGGAAGTCGAGCACCGTGCGGGCCGGGGTGCCGCCGAGCCGCCAGCCGCTCGCCACCGAGAACGGGTCGACCCAGCCGGAGGCGCCGGCGGGGGAGACGACAGGGGCCGTGGACCGGCGCAGCAGTGCCGCCGCCGCGTACACCTCCTCGGGCACGCCCTGAGGCACCAGGCCGTCCACCTCGCGCTCCACCAGGCCGGTGTCCAGATCGCCCGCCACCACCGCCGGGTGGGCGAGCAGCCGGCGCAGGAAGCCCGCGTTGGTCGGGACGCCGAGGATCACCGTGTCCGCGAGCGCCGCCCGCAGCCGGCGCAGGGCGGTGGCACGGTCGGGGCCGTACGCGATGACCTTCGACAGCATCGGGTCGTACAGGCTGCCGACCTCGCCGCCCTCGCCGAGCCCGGAGTCCGTCCGCACCCCGTTGCCCTGGGGCTCGTGCAGTGCGAGGACCGTGCCTCCCGAGGGCAGGAAGCCGCGCGCCGGGTCCTCCGCGCAGATCCGGGCCTCGATCGCATGGCCGGTGAGCGCGATGTCCCGCTGCTCGTAGGGGAGTTGCTCGCCCGCCGCGACCCTGAGCTGCCACTCCACCAGGTCCAGGCCGGCGATCAGCTCGGTGACCGGGTGCTCGACCTGGAGGCGGGTGTTCATCTCCATGAAGAAGTACGAGGCTGGGTCGTTGCCCGGGACGATGAACTCCACCGTGCCCGCGCCCACATAGCCGCAGGAGCGCGCCGCCTGGACGGCCGCCTCGCCCATCGCCGCCCGGGTCTCCTCGTCGAGCAGGACCGAGGGCGCCTCCTCGATGATCTTCTGGTGGCGGCGCTGGAGCGAGCACTCGCGCTCGCCGAGGTGGACCACGTTGCCGTGGGCGTCCGCCAGTACCTGGATCTCGATGTGCCGGGGGCGGTCGATCCACCGCTCCACCAGCAGGGTGTCGTCGCCGAACGAGGCCCGCGCCTCGCGCCGGGCAGCCGCGATCTCGTCCCCGAGCAGGGTCTCGTCGCGCACCAGCCGCATGCCCTTGCCGCCGCCGCCCGCCGAGGGCTTCAGCAGCACCGGCATCCCGATCTCGCGGGCCGCGTCGACCAGCCGGTCGTCGGTGAGCCCGCTCCCCGAGGAGCCGGGCACCACCGGAACCCCGGCCGCCGCGACCGTCTCCTTGGCCCGGATCTTGTCGCCCATCAGCGTGATGGCGGAGGCGGGCGGGCCGATGAAGGTCAGCCCCGCCTCGGCGCACGCCCGCGCGAAGCTCGCGTTCTCGGCGAGGAAGCCGTATCCCGGGTGGACGGCCTGCGCGCCGGCGCGGCGGGCCGCGTCCAGCAGCGCGGGCACGCTCAGATAGCTCATGGCAGCCGGGGCGGGCCCGATCCGTACTGCCGTGTCGGCCTCCCGGACGTGCCGGGCGTCCGCGTCCGCGTCGCTGAAGACGGCGACCGAGCGGATGCCCAGCTCCCGCAGCGTGCGGATGACACGTACCGCGATCTCGCCGCGGTTGGCGACCAGAACCGTGTCGAACATCGTCATCTGTTCCTCACATCCGGAAGACGCCGAAGCCGGGCGCTGTGTAGTCCCTTTGGGGAAGTGGGGCATTGGCACACGCGGTCAGGGCGAGTCCCAGCACCTGCCGGGTCTCCATCGGGTCGATCACCCCGTCGTCCCAGAGCCGGGCCGTGGCGTAGTACGCGTTGCCCTGCGTCTCGTACTGCTCGCGGATCGGGGCCTTGAAGGCCTCCTCGTCCGCCGCGCTCCAGTCGTCACCCAGCTGGTCGCGCTTGACCGTCGCGAGGACGGACGCGGCCTGCTCGCCGCCCATGACGGAGATCTTCGCGTTGGGCCACATCCACAGGAAGCGGGGGGAGTAGGCCCGGCCGCACATGGAGTAGTTGCCCGCGCCGTACGAACCGCCGACCACCACGGTCAGCTTGGGGACGCGGGTGCAGGCGACCGCCGTCACCATCTTGGCGCCGTGCTTGGCGATGCCGCCGGCCTCGTAGTCCCGGCCCACCATGAAGCCGGAGATGTTCTGCAGGAAGACCAGCGGGATGCCGCGCTGGTCGCACAGCTCGATGAAGTGGGCGCCCTTCTGGGCCGACTCGGAGAACAGGATGCCGTTGTTGGCGACGATGCCGACGGGGTGGCCGTGGATGTGAGCGAAGCCGGTGATCAGCGTCGTCCCGTACTCGGCCTTGAACTCGGCGAACCGCGAGCCGTCGACGACCCGGGCGATCACCTCCCGTACGTCGTACGGAGTGCGGGAGTCGACCGGGACGGCGCCGTACAGACCCGCGGGATCGACCTTGGGCTCGTCGACCGGACGCACGGACCACGGCAGCGCGCCCCGGTCCGGCAGGGTGGCCACGATGTTCCGCACGATCCGCAGCGCGTGCGCGTCGTCCTCGGCGAGATGGTCGGTGACCCCCGACGTACGGGAGTGCACCTCGCCGCCGCCCAGCTCCTCGGCCGTCACGACCTCGCCGGTCGCGGCCTTCACCAGCGGGGGGCCGCCCAGGAAGATCGTGCCCTGGTTGCGGACGATCACGGCCTCGTCGCTCATCGCGGGGACGTACGCCCCGCCCGCCGTGCACGAGCCCAGCACTGCCGCGATCTGCGGAATGCCGGCCCCCGACATCCGGGCCTGGTTGTAGAAGATCCGCCCGAAGTGCTCCCGGTCGGGGAAGACCTCGTCCTGCATCGGCAGGAACGCACCGCCCGAGTCGACGAGGTAGAGGCAGGGGAGACGATTCTCCAGCGCCACTTCCTGGGCCCGGAGGTGCTTCTTCACCGTCATCGGGTAGTACGTGCCGCCCTTGACGGTCGCGTCATTGGCGACGACCACGCACTCCCGGCCGCTGACCCGGCCGATCCCGGCGATCACCCCGGCCGCCGGGGCGGCGCCGCCGTACAGACCCTCGGCCGCCAGCGGGGCCAGCTCCAGGAACGGGGAACCCGGATCGAGGAGGGTGTCCACCCGGTCCCTGGGCAGCAGCTTGCCGCGCGCCACATGCCGGGCGCGGGCCCTCTCACCCCCGCCGAGCCTGGCCGTGGCGAGCCGCTCACGCAGCTCGTCGGCGAGCGCGTGATGCGCCGCCTCGTTGGCCTTCCAGGCCTCGGAGGCGGGATCGGCCGCGCTCGCCAGCACCGGTGCCTGCTGCATCGTGTCGAGCCCCCTTGCCCGTACCGCAGTAGTTAGTGACCGTTAACGTCCGACTTCAGGTTAACGTTCGCTAACCCGACTGTCTAGAATCGAATCCATGGCCACCAGGACGGACGCCCCCACCCGCCGCGAGCAGATCCTCAAGGAGGCCGCCCGCCTCTTTGCCGAGCGCGGCTTCCACGGCGTCGGTGTCGACGAGATAGGCGCTGCCGTCGGCATCAGTGGCCCCGGGCTCTATCGCCACTTCCCCGGCAAGGACGCGATGCTCGCCGAGCTGCTGGTCGGGATCAGTGAGCGGCTGCTGGCGGGCGGCCGGCTGCGCGTCTCGGAGGACGCCGCCTGCGCGGACGGCTGCCCGCAGGCCCTGCTCGACGCGCTCATCGTGGGGCACATCGACTTCGCCCTCGACGACCGTCCCCTGATCACCCTCCACGATCGCGAGCTGGACCGGCTCCGGGACGCCGACCGCAAGCGGGTCCGTCAGCTCCAGCGGCAGTACGTCGAGGTGTGGGTGCAGGTGGTCCGCGAGATGTACCCGGACCTGCCCGAGCACGAGGCCCGCGCCGCCGTTCACGCCGTCTTCGGCCTGCTGAACTCGACCCCGCACCTGGGCCGGCCCGGTGCGCAGCCGGACCGCGCGGGCACGGCTGCGCTGCTGCACCGGCTGGCGCGGGGGGCCTTCGAGGCGGCGGCCCGCGCCTGAGGCATGTGAATTCCACCCGCGCTTCGAATATATGAATTGATGTGCAAGAGGAGAAGGGCTGCCCGCGTTCTCCTCACTAATTCCCCGGTGTGGCTCCGTGAATCGGAGTGTCGTGGTGATCCGCAGGCATATGGTTTGAGTCGTCTCGCCCACGCCTGATGGGGAATTTAAATGAAAACATGTCAGGTTTCGGTCGTCGTCCCCTGTTTCAATGAGGACGAGGTGATCGAGGCATTTCACCGTGCGCTGATCTCCGCCCTCGAAGCGACGCGGCAGGCGTTCGAGATCTGTTATGTCGACGACGGCAGCAGCGATCGGACCCGAGCCCGGATCGGCTCACTCGCCACCGCGGACCGGCGGGTGCGCTACACCTCCTTCAGCCGCAATTTCGGCAAGGAGGCCGCCATGCTCGCCGGACTGCGCATGTCCCGGGGCGAGGCCGTCGTCCTCATGGACGCCGACCTCCAGCATCCGCCGGAACTGCTGCCCCGCATGCTGGAGCTGCGGCAGTGCGGCTACGACCAGGTCGTCGCGCGGCGCGACCGCGTGGGAGAAGGCGCCCTGCGCACCTTTCTCAGCGCCCTCTACTACCGGGCCATGGGCCGGTGCATGGACATCGAGGTCGTCGACGGCGAGGGTGACTTCAGGCTGCTGTCGCGCACCGCCGTGGACGCCGTGCTCGCGCTGCCCGAGACCAACCGGTTCTCCAAGGGGATCTTCTCCTGGATCGGCTTCGACACCGTCGGTTTCACCTACCAGGGCGTCCAGCGCGCGGCGGGACGTTCGAAGTGGGGCGGCAGGCGCCTGCTCAACTACGGGATCGACGGGCTGGTCTCCTTCAACAGCCATCCGCTGCGCCTGGCCATCCACACGGGTCTCGTGCTCGCGCTGGCGGCACTGGGGTACGCCCTGTGGACCATCGTCGGCGTCGTGCTCCATGGTGTCGTCGTACCCGGCTACACCACCCTGCTCACCGCCATCGTGGCGCTCGGCGGAATCCAGCTGGCCACGCTCGGCGTCATCGGCGAGTACGTGGGACGGATCTACTCCGAGTCGAAACGCCGCCCGCACTACGTGGTGCGGGAAACAAGCGAATCTCCGTATGTCCTCCCGGTCGATGCTCCGGCAGAGGTGCGTTCGGGCCCATCCGTGTCCGGGGGTGCGAGACCGTCGGCGCGACGCACCGGGGCGACCGCGCTCGGGGCATCGAGCAGGCGCACCGTGCGCCAGTTCATCGAATTCGGGTTGATCGGAATCATCAATACGGCGGTATATCTTGCGGTATACGCCTCGTTGAATGCATGGATTCCCTATATGGCCGCGCACGTCATCGGATACGCGGTCAGCGTCGTGGGATCATTTCTGCTCAACTCCTGCATCACCTGCCGCACAAAGCCGACCTGGCAAGCCTTCGTCCGGTACCCCCTGTCGAGCGTCGTCAATCTCGTACTCACCGGAATTCTGCTCTACCTCGGCGTGAGCAGGCTGGGCATGGACAAGAACATCGCCGCCGTGGCCGCGGGGATTCTCGCCACCCCCTTCTCGTTCCTGCTCGCCCGCTGGGCCATCGACTCCGGTGCCGCCTGGTCCCGGCGGGGCAGCGGCCCGGCCGGGAGCAGCACCGGACACACCGCACCGTGAACCCACGCCGTCCGTACTTCCCGGCGCGCAAGACGTGAGCTACGTACAAAGGACACCAGTGCACATGACCACGGACACGTCGAAATCCGTCGGCACACAGGCGGAGGGCGAGGAATCCTCCCGGCCAAAAGCCCGTCCGGGCCCCGCGCGCCGGTGGGCGGCGATCGGGACGTCGGGCCTGGCCCTGCTGCCGCTCGCCCTGCTCGGCGCGGCCTTCTGGATCGGCCGACTGGTCCGCCCGGGAGCGGACGACTGGTGCTTCCTCCCGGTCGTGCGGGACGAGGGTGCCTCCGGGCTGATCGGCAAGTTCTTCTTCCACGACAACGGACGTATCGCCAACGCGCTGCTCGTCATCGCGTACGGATCCTTCGGTGTCCCGGGCCACCAGTGGTTCGCCCTGGTCAGCGGGGTGCTCATGCTGGGCGTCCTCTGGGCGCTGATCGCCTCCGCGCTCAAGAGGGCCGGGTTGACCGCGCCGCACGGGCCGGTGCTGCTGGCGGGCGCGACGGCGGCGGCGCTCTTCTTCCTCGCGACGCCCAACCCGTACAAGGCGTTCTACTGGCCCGCCAGCTCCGTCTCGCACACCGTCGCACCGGTACTGGCCTGCGCCGCCGTGATCCCGTTGCTGCGCGCACGGACACGGCGGGGACACGGCTTCGCCCTGGGCGTCGCGTACCTGGCGGGGATCTTCATCGGCACCCTGTCGGAGGAGACGTCGGTCGTCGCGTTCGTCGTCCTCGCCACCGTGCTGCTGATGAGCCGGTGGGCCCTCCCCGGGGCCGGCCGGACCCGTACGCGCGTCTGGTGCGTGGTCGCCTTCGCCGGGGTCGCCGTCGGGACGGCCGTCCTGTACATGTCGCCCGGCGGACGTACCCGGCGTGAACGGTTCGGCGCCGACAGCACCTCCGTGTTCGGCCCCGAGGCGCTGACCGCGGCGCTGCGGTCGTTCGGTCACGTCCTGGGGACGGTCTTCACGACCTGGCAATACCTGGGAGCGGTCGCCGTCGGCGTGCTGCTGGGCCTGCTGGTGCGCGGAGGCGAGCGAGGAACGGACGGGCCGGACGGCCCCCTGTGCCGCAGGCCCCTCCTCCTGGTTCTCGCCGGATTCCTCGCCTTCCTGGTCTCCGGCTTTCTCTGCGTCGTCGTCACCCGTCCCGCCTTCGGGGCGGGCGTGGCCACCGCGTCGCGCATCTGGGGCGACTTCCTCCTGGTGTACGTGCTGCTTCTGGTCGGCGCCGGTGTCCTGCTGGGGCGGTGGCTGCGCGCCCGCCGGTGGGGGATCCGTACGGCCACGGCGGCCGTCGCCGCAGCCCTGTGCGCCGCGACCTGCGTCGGCCTTGCCGTCCCGCTGCTCCGGCTGGAACGGCAGATGGAGGTGCGTGCCCAGCGGTGGGACCGGCAGGACCGTTCGCTGAGGGAGGGGGCGGCGCGCGGCGCCCGGGTGCTCCCGTACACGCCGGTGTCGGTCAGCGGGATGCTGGAGCCGTTCGGCGACCACGGCCGGCGGGCGTGGCCGGCGCAGTGCGTCGCCCAGTACTACCGGCTGGAGAAGGTCACGTACGCGACCCGGCTGCCCTGACCGGCGGGCCGGGCCCGGTCCGTCCGTCGTGCCGGACACCCGGCACACTGCGCACACCTGACGGCACAATGGGTTCATGCCGATACCCAGCCGTGCCGCCCTCGTCGAACACCTCGTCCGCACGCGTATAGCCGGAGACGTCGCCACACCGCGCGACAACAACCTCTCCCACTACCGCAAGCTCGCCAACGGCGACCGCCACTACTGGCTGGGGCTGGAGCTCGGGGACCGGTGGCGCGATGAGCAGGACGTGCTGGCGGTGATGGCCGAGCGCTGCGGGGTCAGCGACGATCCGGAGCACCGGTTCGGGCAGGACACCATCGATCCGGAGCTGACGGTCGACGCGCTGGAGCGGATGGCGGCGCGGCTGCGGAAGGCCGTGGCGGGGTCTCAGCGGGTGCTGTTCGCAACCGGGCACCCGGGCGGGCTCCTCGATGTGCACCGGCAGACCGCACAGGCGCTGCGGGCCGCCGGATGCGAGATCGTGAGGATCCCCTCGGGGCTGGTCGCCGACGAGGGCATGGTGTTCCAGTTCGCGGACGTCGCGGTGCAGGAGCGCGGTGCGACCCTCTGGCACACGCACTCGCCCGCCCCGATGGCGGCGATCCTGGACGGCCTGGAGCGCGAGGGCCGCCCGCTGCCGGACCTGGTGGTCGCCGACCACGGCTGGGCGGGGTGCGCGGCGCAGCGCGGGCTGGACGCGGTGGGGTACGCGGACTGCAACGACCCGGCGCTCTTCCTCGGGGAGGCGGAGGGGACGCTCCAGGTAGCCGTCCCGCTGGACGACCATGTGCTGGACCCGCGGTTCTACGACCCGATGACGGAGTACCTGCTGGACGCGGCGGGGCTGACGCAGAGCTGACCCGGGACGATACGGCGCTGCTCCTGGCCGTGCGGCCCGGTCGGCCCGGAGCGGTACCGCCGCCGGTCCGGGCCCGCTCTTCCCGCGCTGCCGCTGCCTCAGGCCCGGGGCGGGGTCCGGACAGCCCCCCGGCAGATCGACGGAGTCGGTCTTCGGGGCGATCAGGATCTCGGCGCGGGGCGCGTCAGTCCCGGGGGACGCGGACCACGCCCTCCTGGATGACGGTGATCGCCAGTCGGCCGTCCTGGGTGTAGATCCTGGCCTGGCCGAGCCCGCGCCCGCCGGAGGCGGACGGCGACTCCTGGTCGTACAGCAGCCATTCGTCGGCCCGGAACGGCCGGTGGAACCACATCGCGTGGTCCAGGCTCGCACCGACCACGTCGCCGACCGCCCAGCCGCCTCGCCCGTGGGCCAGGAGCACCGAGTCGAGCAGCGTCATGTCGGAGACGTACGTCGCCATGCAGACATGGAGCAGCGGATCGTCCGCGAGCTTGCCGTTGGTGCGGAACCACACCTGGGAGCGGGGCTCGCGCGGTTCGCCGACGCTGCCGAAGGGCGGGGCGTCCGCATACCGCAGGTCGACCGCGGCCCGCGCCTCGATCAGCCGGTCCACGACCCCCGGATCGCTGAAGCGGTCCGCGTACCGGGGCAGCATCTGTGCTGCCGTGGGCAGCTTCTCCGGGTCCGGGGCGGGCGGCATGGCCGCCTGGTGCTCCAGGCCCTCCTCGTGCGTCTGGAACGAGGCCGAGAGATGGAAGATCGGCTGGCCGTGCTGGACGGCGACGACCCGGCGGGTGGTGAAGGAGCGGCCGTCGCGGATGCGGTCGACGCTGTAGACGATCGGCGCGCCCGGGTCGCCCGTCCGCAGGAAGTAGGAGTGCAGGGAGTGGGCGGTCCGGTCGGCGGGGACGGTGCGGCCCGCGGCGACCAGGGCCTGGGCCGCGACCTGGCCGCCGAAGACGCGGGGCACGAGGACCGAACGGCTCGTACCCCGGAAGATGTCCCGCTCGATCTGCTCCAGGTCGAGCAGATCGAGCAGGGAGTCGAGTGCTGCGCTCATGGAACGAACGTAGCCGCTCTCACAGGCCCATGGACTTGGCGATGATCGACTTCATGACCTCGCTGGTGCCGCCGTAGATGCGGTTGACCCGGTTGTCCGCGTACAGGCGAGCGATCGGGTACTCGTTCATGTAGCCGTAGCCGCCGTGCAGCTGGAGGCAGCGGTCGATCACGCGGTGCGCGACCTCGGTGCAGAACAGCTTCGCGGAGGCGGCCTCGGCGGCGGTCAGCTCACCGGCGTCGTGGGCCTCGATGGCGCGGTCGCAGACGGCCTCGGCGGCGTCCACCTCGGCCTGGCAGGCCGCCAGCTCGAACTTGGTGTTCTGGAAGGACGCGACGGTCTTGCCGAAGACGGTGCGCTCGCTCACGTACTGCTGGGCGAACCGGACGGCGGCCTTGGCCTGGGCGTACGCGCCGACGGCGATGCCGAGGCGCTCCTGCGGCAGGTTCTGGCCGAGGTAGGAGAAGCCCTTGTTCTCCTCGCCGAGGAGGTCCTCGACCGGCACCTTGACGTCGACGAAGGCCAGCTCGGCGGTGTCGGAGGTGCGCAGGCCCAGCTTGTCGAGCTTGCGGCCGACCGAGTAGCCCTCGGCCTTGGTGTCGACGACGAGCAGCGAGATGCCGTGCCGGCGGTCGTCGGCCTTGGGTGCGTCGGTGCGGGCGCAGACGATGACCCGGTCGGCGTGGACGCCACCGGTGATGAATGTCTTGGCTCCGTTGAGGATGTAGTGGGTGCCGTCCTCGGAGAGCTTGGCGGTGGTCTTCATGCCGGCCAGGTCGGAACCGGTGCCCGGCTCGGTCATGGCGATGGCGTACATCGTCTTGCCGGTGACGAAGTCCGGCAGCCAGCGCTTCTTCTGCTCCTCGGTGGCGTAGGCCTTGATGTACGGCAGGCAGAGCAGCACATGCACGCCGGAGCCGCCGAAGTTGACGGCCGCGCGGGCGCACTCCTCGGAGATGATCGCCTCGAACTTGAAGGACTCGATCCCGGCGCCGCCGAACTCCTCCGGCACCTCGATGCCGAATATGCCCAGCTCGGCGAGCTTGTAGTAGAAGTCGCGAGGCACTTGGCCGGCCGCGAACCACTCGTCGTAGACGGGGACGACCTCGGCCTCGATGAAGGCGCGGATGGTCTCCCGGAACGCCTCGTGGTCCTCGTTGAATACCGTACGGCGCACGGGGTGCCTCCTTGGTCGGCTTCGGGCGGGCTTCGGCCAGCCTGGCTAAGCGCTTGCTCAGATATGCCTAGAAGTTACCCGGGAGTCACCGAGGCTGTCCAGGGTGATGCGCAGCACGCCCGTGCAGACACCAAGGAGTCCTCCCCGGCCCGCCGACCGGGGAGGAACTCCTTGATGTGGCCCTTGCCGCCTACTGGGGCTTGAAGGAGCGGATCTGGTAGTTCCCCTGGAGGTTGCCGCCGTTTCCGGCGGGGGTGGAGCCGACCCGGGAGTTGTAGTTGGTCTGGGTGTAGTACTGGATGCGGTGCCCGGTCGCGTTCCATACGGAGCGGACGTTCTGACCGCGCTGGATGAAGGAGCAGTCGTCGGCGGTATTCGCCCGCTGCTTGTCCGACCACTGGCAGCGGGTGCCACCTCCGTTCCAGTCGCTGTAGATACAGAAATATCCGGGGCTGCAGCTGTAGGAAGCCCTGGCGCTCTCGACGGCGGCGTGCTCCGCCGCCGCGACCGTGACGGGTCCGGCGCCGAGTCCCAGGGCCAAGGCGATCGAGGTGACGGTGAGCGCGCTGATGCGATGCATGAGGAAAACCCCTTCTCCTGACGGTGATCAGGGCTCCGCGCCCCGGTCGGCAGCAGCGTGGCACGGCTGCGACCTGTGCAGACAGGCGGAAACGGGGGCGCTCGAAGCCCGCTTCGAAGATCGCGGCACTTCTGTGCGCACCGGCGCGAACCCGAGGGGCGGCAGCCCGGTCGTGTACTGGAGCGTGGCCGGCTTGGCCGAGGTCCGGGAGCGACTGCCGGCGGCCGGATGCGAGCGCCGCCGCAGCCCCCTGGACACCGAGCCGGGCCGCTGCATCGCGCAGCTCCGCGACCCGTTCGGCACGATCACCGGCATCACCGGCATCACTGGCATCCACGGTGTCGACGGCCCGTAGGGCCGTTCGTTCCGGGCGCCCTCGGCGGGCTGATCGCGCTGGTCGCGCGGCGGTCGCACGGGGGAGCGGTGGTGATCGGCGAGCCGTGCGACGGCGTGGCCGACTGCGCTTGTGCCAGAGGGATCACGCCAAGCGCACACCCATTCATCATATGACTAATGGTCATTTTCCTTTCGGCTGGTGTTGATGCGGGAAATGAGCTGGATGAAGGGCCTGAGCAGGCCGACACAGGCGAGAAGGACGGTTCCGCACCCGTCCGGCGCATCCGGTCCGACCGCGATCTTTGCGGGGCGCCGCGCGCCACAGCACATCAACTCGCGGATCGCACAGAACGCGACGAGGGCTTCCCCGGCACCCGGGCCGGTCCGCGGTACCCGCTCCGCGGGCTCCTCGGGCGATCCGTGAGCAGCCCCGCCGTGCCCGGAACACAACACATGGAGGTCCCATGCCGGTGGTGAAGCACCCCGAGGCGAGCTGGGTCCAGGTGAACCTGGCCCCGCAGCCGCCGTCATGGCCGCGCCTGTACGAATGGCTCGCCCGCACCGCACGCGACCTCCTCGGTGCACGGACCGCGCGTGCCTTCTTCTTCATGCACAAGCCGCCCGGCCTGCGGGTGCGCTTCCAGGCGTACGGCGCCGGCGGAACCGTGCCGCTGCGGGCCGAACTCATGGACCGGGCGGAGGAGTTCGGCGAGCTGGCCGGGCCGCCGGTGTGCGCGGTGTACGAACCGGAGTCCTACCTCTTCGGCGGCCCCGGCTCCATGCCAGGGGTGCACGAGGTGTTCACCGCGGACTCCCTGGCCTGGCTCGACCACCACGCCCGGCGGCCCGGGGACGGCGGAGGGCAGGCCCCGGCCGACTGGCGGCTCTCCCTCTTCCTGCTCCGCGAGATGTTCGACGGCCTGCACATCGCCGGCTGGGAACACCGGGGTGTCTGGGACGCGGTGCGCACAGACACCGGACGCGCCCTGCCCGAGGGCCTGCAGGACGCCGGGCTCCGCCGGGCGGCCCAGGGCATCCGCGCCCAATGGGAAAGGCCCCGCGCACAACTGCTCGCCGCCCTGCCCGAGCCGTGGCGCGCGGACCAGGAGCGCCACGGCGAGGCGGTGCGCCGGGCCGCGGACCACTGGCGCACCTGCTACTTCGAGTCCGGGGACGCGGTGCGCGGCCCGCGCCGCGCCGCCGCCTACGCCGTGATCTTCCACTGGAACCGGGGACGGTTCTCGCACGCACGGCAGAGCCTGATCACCGAGGCCCTGCTCGACGACGGGGCGGAGGAATCATGACCGACGCCCGGATCCACGCCCGTCACGTCGCGGCCGAGGGCCGACTCCTCGGCGGTACCGCCCTGGTGCGCGCCTCCGGGGTCCCTCTTTCGGTGTGGACGGCCGCAGGCGGATCGGGGTTGTTCGGCCGGATCGTGGCGCATTCCGACGCCCTCGAACGGCAGTGTGCGCAGGCCCGGCGCCTGGCCCAGACGCTGGGGCGCGTCGTGCCCGACCAGCGGCTGACGGACGCCGAGCGCCGTGCCGTGCTGGCGCTGCGGCGGCGGTTGCACTCCGGCTCGGCCCCCGGTCCGGCGGACTGCGCGTTCCTGGAGAAGCTGTCCGCCGTGCCCGGGGGGCTCGCGCGGGAGGCCGGGGCGCTGTGCCGGGCGGACCGGTCGGCCCGTGCGACCCGTGCGGAGCTGGAGCGGGCGCTCGCGGACGAGCGGGAGCGGTTGGGGGCGCTGGCCTGGTCACTGGTGTCGTCCGGCCCGGTCCTGCGGGCGTTCCTGGACAGCGCCGCACCCGGACTGGCGGAGGAGGTGACCACGCGTCTGGCGGGCGGCGAGTCGTGGAGCGGGAAGCGGCTGCGCAAGCGTTCCGCCTACCTGTGGCGGGCCGTGGGCAGGACGGCCGCGAAGACCACGCCACGAGGCTGGGTGGGGCAGGTGGCGCCGGTCCCGGTCGGAAGTCCGCAACCGTGGCCCGGTCTCACGGAATCAGCCGTCGGCGACGACAACGAAGGCGTGCGGGGCGGAGCCGGCGACCGGCTCCTGTCTCCCGGCGCCGAGCTGGACGCACTGGCCGCCACCGTCGTGGAGAACGTTCACGCGGTGCGTACCGGGGCCGGTACGCCGGACCTGCGCATCGCTGCCCCGGCAACCCTGCTCGCGCCCGCTCCGCTCCACCTCACCCGCGACGACGCCGCCGGCACAGGGGGAACGGGCGCAACGCTGTGCTGCTACACGATCGATCCGGACGATCCGGCACGGCTGCGGCAGGTCGCGGTACGGCGTACGGCGTTGCTGCGCGTGCTGCTCACGCTGTTCGACGAAGGGCCGCGCACGCTCGCGGAGTTGGAGGGTGCGCTGCCCGCTGCGGACCCGGCTGTGCTGCGGGGATTCCTCACCCACCTGGTGGGCCTGGGCGTGCTCCAGCCCTGCGTCGCCCCGCGCAGCTTGCGCAGCGTCTGGACCCCGGCCGACCGGGCGGCCGGAACCGCCGGCCTGCCCCGACCGTGGGCCGATGCCGATGCCGATGCCGATGCCGATGCCGATGCCGGTGTCGGTGTCGGCGACCGTGAGCCGACCGGCTGGTTCCTCGACTCCTACCGCCGCCTCGACGCCCACGTACCCGACCGGACCGCCGCCCGCGTCCAGCGCGCGTTGCGGACCGCTCACCGACTGGCCGGGCTGTGCCGGGCCGATTGCGACGGGGTCCTTGGGGCGACACCGGCAGATTTCGGCATCGAGCAGTTGGACGAGCGTCCCCGTCCGGTCAGCGAGATCCTGACCCTCCTGCCGGCGCCGGACGAACCGCCGCCCCGTGCGGCGGAAGTGCGCCGCTACTCGGGATGGCACGCCGCCAACCGCCCGGACTCCGGGTACGCCCGGCTGCTGGCCCATCTCGCCGCGCGCCGCGACCGGACGCAGATCGACATCGACGACGACCTCCTGGACGCCCTCGGCGCCCCACCGGCCGAGGACGTGGTGCCGCCCTGGCCGATGGACTGCCTGCTGCGCCCGCTGCCCGGACCGGGACCGGTCGCGGTGCTGGAGACGGCCTCGCCCGCCGGAATCATCGACGCACGGTTCACCGAGGCACTCCAGAGTCTGTACGGCGGCTACGACACCGTCGACGCCTATCGCGACTTCCTGGCCGCCGTCGAGCGGCGAGCCGGTGTGCGGTTCGTGGAACTGCTGGTACCACCGGTCACCGAGCGCGCGGCCAACGCCGTCCGACGCCCCGCCACCACCCGTTGGTGGACGGGAGATCCCAACGCGTGCGCGTACTTCGCGCCCGGCGGACCGGAACAGCGCTACCTGCCACTGGACCGCATCACCCTGCGACGGTCGGGCCGCCGGATCATCGCCGAGGCGGACGGCGAGCGGGTGGTGCCCGTCCATCACGCCACCCGGCTCCCGATGCCGCCCTACGACCGGCTGGTGCGGCTGCTGTTGTCCGCCGGGCACCCCTGGGCGGGGACCGCCCTCCGTCTGGACGGTCTCGCCGCGGTCTTCCCCACGTGCGGCGACGTCATCCGTCTGCCGCGGCTGACGGTGGGCACGGACCTGGTCGTCTCCCCGGCCACCTGGCGGGTACCGCGAGCCGGTCTGTGGCGGCCCGGTGACGGGGACCTCGACCGGGTACGGGTGCTCGCTTCGCTCAGGCGCGCCACCATGCCGCGATTCGCCTTCGTGCGGCCCGGGTTCGAGGCCAAGCCGGTGCCGGTCGACCTCGAAGCCCTGACGGCGCTCAACGTCATCGACCGGACGTGCGCCGCGCTGCCCGGTGACGAGCTGGTCTTCGAGGAGATGCTGCCCGGTCCGGTGGCCGGACCACAGCGGCCGATGCTGGGCGACGCGCTTCACGGGGGCGCGCCGGTGGCCGCCGAGCTGATGCTCAGGACTCCTTTCGACCTGACAGCCGAGGAGCTGGCGGTGTCCGCGGCCGCCGCACTCACCCATGACGTCCCCGGCCCGCCGGCACCTGGTGCAGGGGGCTCCGGGGCGGCCAACACCCAAGAAGGAACAACCAGGAAATAGGAGGACATCATGCCCACCATGGAACTCACCGACCTCGACGACCTCATCGCCGAGCTGGACGAGAGGATCACCGGCGCCGAGCTGCCCGCGGTGACGGACGACCTCGGCGACACCCACGTGTGCTCCGGCATCTGCAACACGGCCGTCATCTGCTCGGTCGTCGGCGTCTGCTGACAGCGCCTCATCCGGACGTCATGACCTCATGCGTCCACCGTTGAGCTGAACGGAGCCACCCGGACCGCTCCGGGTGGCTCCCCGACGAGGAGACCCGATGCACGCAGACAGCCAGGCTCCGCCGCACCGTGCGGCTCTCGATATCGCCGTCCGACTCCTCGACGACTTCTCCGGAGCGCCGGACGCGATGCCCGACCCCGGCGTTCCGGTCCTGGCCTGTCTGGTCGCGGAGATGTGCGGCCCGCAGTCGAAGACGCCCGGCCCGGGGCGGACACCCGACCCCGAGGCGGTGGCGAGCGCCGGACGCGCGGTGGCGGCATGGGCGCGGACCATCGGACGCGGGCCCACCCGTCCCGGCCTGTACGACGGCGGCCTGGCCGGAACCATGATCGGCCTGCGGCTCGGCGCCCGCATCCACGCCCCACTGCACCGCGCCGCCGACCGGCTGCGCGACCACCTGCTGGACAGGGCGCGGGTGCGCCCCTGGCGGACCGCGGACGTCGGTCTGCCCGACTACGACCTCATCTGCGGGCCGTCCGGCGTGCTGCTGGCGCTCTGTGTCGGGACGCCGCAGCCGAAGCGTGGCCAACTCATGCCCTTCACCGCCCACTTGGCGGAGCTGTGCGACAGCGGTGACCTGCGCCGTCTGCGTGTCGGCCAGTACTCCGGCCATCCGCATCTCGGGTGGCTGCAGGGCCGGGTGAACACCGGAATGGGCCACGGCGTGGCCGGGCTCGTCGCCGGGCTCACCGCCGCGGTCCGCCGCGTCGGTCCGGAGCCGGAGCTGTCGCACGCCCTGCGCGGCGCCACCCGCTGGCTGGTGCGGCAGTCCTTCGACGACGCCCGGTCCATCCGGAGCTGGGACGGCGCCGGGCTCGACGCCCCGCCCGCCGCCGGGGCGCGGGCCCGCCAGGCGTGGTGCTACGGCAACCCGGGCGTCACCTGGGCGCTGTGGGACGCGGCCGATGCCCTGAGCGACCGGTCGACGGCCGACTGGGCGGCGACCGCGTTCACCACCCTCGCGGAGCGGTACGACGAGGAGTTCCACCTCTTCGGCGATCCCCTGACGGACCAGCTCGCGCTGTGCCACGGTGCCGCGGGCGTGCTGGCCGTGGCGGACGCGTTCCACCGGCACGCCCACCTGCCGGCCGCCGCGGTGCTTCGCGACTGTCTGGCCGGACACCTGGGCCGACGGCTTCCCACCACCCTCGCCCCCGGCAAGCCGCACACGTCCTTGCTCAACGGAACCGCGGGCGCGCTCAGCGCCCTGCTCACCGCCACCCACGACACCTCGCGCGACTGGCTGCCCTGTCTCGGCCTGAGATAGGGCCCTGTCCGGACGGGAGGACCGGACGGGCGCCGTTCACCGCTGCCGCAGCGCGAACCACAGCTCCGTCCGTACGTCCATGTCGTCCAGGTCCGCCTCCAGCAGGGCCGCGCAGCGGGCGATGCGCTGGCGGACCGTGTTGCGGTGGATCCGCAGGGCCGCGGCCGTGCGGTCCCAGTTGCCGTGCAGGCTCAGCCAGCAGCGCAGGGTCTCGGCCAGCGGCTCGGTGAGCGGGGCGAGCAGGGCGCGGGCGTGCGCCTCGGCGCGGTCGGCGGGGACCAGGGCGGCCAGACCGGCCGCGGCGTCGGTGAGGTGGTGGGCCAGCGGGGTGCGGGTGGCGACGGCGCGGCCCAGCGCGCGGGAGGCCTGGCCGTCGGCGAGGTCGAGTGCGGTGATGGGCGCGGGGGAGGACGCGCCGAGGGTCCAGCCCGGCTGCGGGGTGATCCGGTCGGTGCCGGGGATCAGTACCCGTACGGCATCGCCGCCCCGGCCCGCGTCGACCAGGGCCGAACCGAGGGCGGCGCCCAGCGCCCCGGTGGTGAGCGGGTCGACCGGGCCGTTGCCACTGCGGCGCGCGTGCACCACCGTCCACAGCTCGGCGCCGCCGAGCAGCGGCGCGATGTCCTGCGGGTCCGCGCCCAGCAGCATCCGCACCAGGGCCGCGGACCGGCCGGCGGCGTCGGCTCCCTGGTGCGGGGCGGCCAGCAGGGAGAGCAGCACGACCGCGACCCCGGCGATGGTGTGGTCGCCGGCCTCGCGCCGGTCCGCCGCCAGCGCCAGGACGAGCCCCTGCCCGCCGCCCAGCGCGTACGCGGACAGACGGGTGTTCCGCAGCGTGTCGGTGGCGGACATCGGGCCGGGGCGCGTCCCGGCGGTGACCACCCGGGTGAGCCTGGCCAGCGCCGCCGCGACATCGGGGGCGGGGCGGCGGCCCGAGGCGTGCAGCTCCTCGCCGTCGGCGGCGAGCAGTGCCGCCCGGCCCTCCAGCTGAGCCGCCAGCTGGTGCAGCACCGCCGGGACCGGGTCCGGCCGGGCCGCCGCCGTGGCCAGGGCCTGCTGGGCGCGCGTCACCCGCCGCAGCTCGCGGTGCCGGGCCTCGGCCATCAGCCGCCACACCGCACGGGCGATCGCCGTGAACGGGGTCTCGGGCGGCACCTCCAGCAGCGGCAGACCGTGCCGGTCGCACGCCTCGATCAGCTCCTGCGGCACCGTGTCGAACACCGGCGTCACCCCGAAACCGAGCGCCGCCGCCCCCGCCTCCACCAGCCGGGCCACGAATGCGTCCGGGTCCTTCAGCAGCACCCCGGCGCTCAGCAGCAGCTCACCGCCGAGCAGATACGGGTACGGGTCGGCCATCTCCGAGGCGTGCACCCACAGCAGATCCGCATCGGCCGGACCCGCGATCCGGTGCAGCCCGAGCTCCTCGTGGGCGAGCAGTTCGCGGAGCGGGATCGGGGGAGTGGGCGGCGGGGTCGGCCCACCTGTGGCTTCCGACATGGACGATCCATCCATCAGGGAATTCGATTATGGATGAAACGTACTCTTCAGTGCCGCCTGCGAGCCACCTACCGTCTTCTTCGCATGAGACATGTGCACCTGTGACCGAAACGGAGGAAGCCCATGGCTGTCGACTACGCGGTGATCATCGCCTGTCCGGTCGGCGTGCTCGCCATGGGCCGGGCGCGGAGGCCGGGGAGCCGCTGAACGAACCGGTCACCGCACGGGGCCCTTTCGCACCCCCGCACACCACACCGAACAACGTACGAAACCCGAAGGAAAGGCACTTCGCATGAGCAGCAACGAAACGCCGCGCGGTCCCGTCGACTCCTCCCGCGTCCCGCGGTACGCCGGACCCGCGACCTTCGCCCGGCTGCCCCGTCTCGACGAGGTCCCCGCCGCCGATGTCGCCGTCGTCGGCGTGCCCTTCGACACCGGTGTCTCCTACCGCCCCGGCGCCCGCTTCGGCGGCAACGCGATCCGCGAGGCCTCGCGCCTGCTGCGCCCGTACAACCCGGCGCAGGACGCCTCGCCGTTCGCACTCGCCCAGGTCGCCGATGCCGGTGACATCGCCGCGAACCCGTTCAACATCAACGAGGCCGTCGAGACGATCGAGGCCGCGGCCGACGACCTGCTCGCCACCGGCGCCCGCCTGATGACGCTCGGCGGCGACCACACCATCGCGCTGCCGCTGCTGCGCTCCGTCGCCAAGAAGCACGGCCCGGTCGCCCTGCTCCACTTCGACGCGCACCTCGACACCTGGGACACCTACTTCGGCGCCGAGTACACCCACGGCACCCCGTTCCGCCGCGCCGTCGAGGAGGGCATCCTCGACACCTCCGCGCTCTCCCACGTCGGCACCCGCGGCCCGCTCTACGGCAAGCAGGACCTGGACGACGACGCGAAGATGGGCTTCGGCATCGTCACCTCCGCCGACGTCATGCGGCGCGGCGTCGACGAGGTCGCCGACCAGCTGCGCCAGCGCATCGGCGACCGGCCGCTCTACATCTCCATCGACATCGACGTCCTGGACCCGGCCCACGCCCCCGGCACCGGCACCCCCGAGGCCGGCGGTCTGACCTCCCGCGAGCTCCTCGAAATCGTCCGCGGCCTGTCCTCCTGCAACCTTGTCTCCGCCGACCTGGTCGAGGTCGCCCCCGCGTACGACCACGCCGAGATCACCTCCGTCGCCGCCTCCCACACGGCGTACGAGCTGACGACGGTCATGTCCCGTCAGATCGCAGAGACCCGTACGAAGTGAGCCACGACCACCACGACGAGCGGCCGCGGCTCACCCCCGGGACGCTCACCTTCGGCCTGGCGAGGTCCTTCGCCCGGCCGGGCCCTTCGGTGGTCGTGCTCCCGGCCTGCTGAGGATGTTCGAGCCGACGCAACTGCAGGAGGCGGCCCGCCCGCTGCCCGCCCGCGCACCCGGACCCGGATGCGCGGGCGGGCCCGTTCGTGCCGCCGGTGGGCCGTGATCCGGATGCGTGGGCGGGTCCGTTCGTGCCGCCGGTGGGCCGTGATCCGGATGCGTGGGCGGGTCCGTTCGTGCCGCCGGTGGGCCGTGAGCCACGGACAGCCGGAACCCGCGCCCCCGCCCAACAGGTCGTCAACGTCACGGCTGCCCGTCCCCCGACCGCTCCAGGCCGGCTGAATCACGCACCCACGGCACGTACTCCGGGGCCCGCCCCGGCGTCGGGGCGGAGCGTCGGCGGTGCCCCTCGTCACAACCCCGTCACATGACCCGTGCCTCGTACAACTCTTCGTACGCCAGGGAGTCATTCCTTGCGGGCGTGCAGGGGGCGCGCCCGCACAGATGACTGCAGGGGACGGGGAAAGCCGCATGTCTGGATCCCACATATCGCGCCGTGCGCGCGGCGCGCTGTCCGTCGCGCTCGCCGCGGGCGTGCTCGCACCGGTGGCGCTCGGCGCCGCGCCCGCCGCGTCGGCGGCGACGCCGACGGTGAGCTGCACGTCCGGGAAGGCGGGGCTCGCCGCCAAGCTGTCGAAGGACATCGCCGCCGCGCTCAAGGGCCGCAAGTCGACGACGGCCGTGGCGCTCTACGACCGCACGACCAGGACCAACTGCTCCCTGCGGGCGACCAGCACATACGACTCCGCCAGCATCGTGAAGGCGACCGTGCTGGCGACGCTGCTCTGGGACAACAAGAAGCACAACCGCTATCTCACCCAGCGCGAGATCAACCTCGCCACCGCCATGATCACCAAGTCCGACAACAACGCGACCACCAGCCTGTGGAAGCAGCTCGGGGTGACCAAGGTCAAGGCGTTCCTCAAGGCCGCCGGGATGACGCACACCGTGCCCGGCTCCGGTGGCTACTGGGGGCTGACCCGGATCACCGCCCAGGACGAGCTGCGGCTGCTGACCCTGCTGACCGCCAAGAACTCCGTGCTGAGCGACAACTCGCGCTCCTACGAGCTGGGGCTGATGAAGAAGGTCGTCTCCTCGCAGCGCTGGGGCACACCCGCGGGAGCCCCGTCCGGGGTGACCGTCCAGGTCAAGAACGGCTGGCTGCCGCGCGCCACCCACGGCTGGCGGGTGCACAGCATCGGCGCCTTCACAGGCAAGGGGCACGACTACGGGATCACCGTGCTCACGCAGGACAACAAGACGATGAACGATGGCATCAACACCATCCAGGCCGTCGCCCGCGCCGTGCACAAGGACCTCAACCCGGCCGTCGCCGCGAAGACGACCGCCACCATCGCCCCGCCCGCCGCCCCGCAGGAAGCGGTGCCCGCGGTACCGGAGGCCCCGGCGGTACGCATGCTCACCGCGACACCGCGGCCGTAGCCGGGCAGCGGACGGCGTACCCAGGTCGTAGGCAGGGCGTCGCACCGGCCTACGACCGCGGGCCCGTTTTTTGTGACCGCGGGATGAAATCTGCTGCCCACCGCGTTGGTGCATTCCGGTAGAGCAGGTCTGACGGGAGGCACCGGTGGCGGACGCAGGGGACGTACAGAGCGCGACACAGGCCCCGGGATGGGCCCGGCGGCTCTGCGGCTACGCATGGCGCTACCGGCGCAACGTGCTGCTGGCGCTCGGCTCGTCGCTCGCGGGCATGGCGGTGATGGCCCTCGTCCCGCTGATCACCAAGGTGATCATCGATGACGTCGTCGTCGGCCACACGCGGTCCCTCGCCGTCTGGACCGGGCTTCTCATGGCCGCCGCCGTGCTGGTGTACGTGGCCACGTACATCCGCCGGTACTACGGCGGCCGGCTCGCCCTCGACGTGCAGCACGATCTCCGTACCGAGATGTACGGAACGATCACCCGCCTCGACGGCAAGCGGCAGGACGAGCTGTCCACCGGCCAGGTCGTCGGGCGCGCCACCAGCGACCTTCAGCTCATCCAGGGACTCCTGTTCATGCTCCCGATGACGATCGGGAACGTACTGCTCTTCATCATCTCCCTGGTGATCATGGCGTGGCTCTCGCCACTGCTCACCCTGGTCGCGATAGCCGTGGCCCCCGCCCTCTGGTTCATCGCCCGCCGCTCCCGCGCCCGGCTCTTCCCCGCCACCTGGTACGCCCAGGGGCAGGCCGCCGCCGTCGCCGGAGTCGTCGACGGGGCCGTCTCCGGGGTCCGGGTCGTCAAGGGGTTCGGGCAGGAGGAGCAGGAGACCGGCAAGCTGCGCGAGGTCGGGCGGAAGCTGTTCGCCGGGCGGCTGCGGACCATCCGGCTGAACTCCCTCTACACCCCCGCCCTCCAGGCCGTCCCCGCGCTCGGCCAGGTCGCGATGCTGGCCCTCGGCGGCTGGCTCGCCACCCGGGGCGAGATTACCCTCGGCACCTTCGTCGCGTTCTCCACCTACCTCGCCCAGCTCGTCGGCCCGGTCCGGATGCTCGCCATGGTCCTCACCGTCGGACAGCAGGCCAGGGCCGGCGTCGAGCGCGTACTGGAACTCATCGACACCGAGCCGACCATGAAGGACGGCACCAAGGAACTCCCGGCCGACGCCCCCGCGAGCGTCGAGTTCGACGACGTACGGTTCGGCTACGCTCCGTCGCGCCCCGCCTCCGCCGGTGACGAGGACCTGGCAGGCGGAGCCCCGGAGCGCCCCGTCCTCGACGGGTTCTCGCTGACCATCGAGCCCGGCGAGACCGTCGCCCTCGTCGGCGCGTCCGGCAGCGGGAAGTCCACCGTCTCGCTGCTGCTGCCCCGCTTCTACGACGTGACGCACGGCGCCGTCCTGGTCGGCGGCCACGACGTCCGCGAGCTGACCCACGAGTCCCTGCGCGCCGCCATCGGGCTCGTACCGGAGGACAGCTTCCTGTTCTCCGACACCGTCCGCGCCAACATCGCCTACGGCTTCCCCGACGCCACCCAGGAACAGATCGAGGAGGCCGCCCGCGCCGCCCAGGCCGACCGGTTCATCGCGGACCTGCCCGAGGGCTACGACACCAAGGTCGGCGAGCACGGCCTCACCCTCTCCGGCGGCCAGCGCCAGCGCGTCGCGCTCGCCCGCGCCATCCTCACCGACCCCAGGCTGCTCCTGCTCGACGACGCCACCTCCGCCGTCGACGCCCGCGTCGAGCACGAGATCCACGAGGCGCTGCGCCAGGTGATGGCCGGGCGGACCACCCTGCTGATCGCCCACCGCCGCTCCACCCTCGGCCTCGCCGACCGGATCGCCGTCCTGGAGAACGGCCGGCTCGCCGACATCGGCACCCACGAGGAGCTGGAGCGCCGCTCCCCGCTCTACCGGCGGCTGCTCACCGACCCGGACGAGCTGGGTGGCACCTCGCCCGGACACCACCGGCTCACCCCCGCCGCCGGCACGACCCCCGAGGACGAGCGCGCGCTCCAGGAGGAGCTGGACGCCGAGTTCGACGCCGAGCGCGGCATCAGCCCCCACCTGTGGGTCCGCAAGGAGGAGCCGCGCGACACCGGGGCGGCCGGCATGCCCGCCACCCCCGAACTGCTCGCCCAGGTCGAGGCGCTGCCACCCGCCACCGACACCCCCGGCATCGACGAGGCGCGGGCCGTTTGCGCCGAGGACTCCTACGGGCTGCGCAGGCTGCTGCGCGGCTTCGGACTGCCGCTGCTGGTGAGCCTGGTACTGGTCGCGATCGACGCGGGCGCCGGTCTGCTGCTGCCGGTCCTGATCCGGCACGGCATCGACCAGGGTGTCTCGCAGCTGGCGCTCGGCGCCGTCTGGGCGGCCTCCGCGCTGGCCCTCGTGGTCGTCCTCGTGCAGTGGGCCGCCCAGATCGGTGAGACCCGGATGACGGGCCGCACCGGCGAACGGGTGCTGTACTCACTGCGGCTGAAGATCTTCGCGCAGCTCCAGCGGCTCGGGCTGGACTACTACGAGCGCGAGCTGACCGGCCGGATCATGACCCGGATGACGACGGACGTGGACGCGCTGTCGACGTTCCTGCAGACCGGACTGGTCACGGCTTTCGTCTCCGTCGTCACCTTCTTCGGCATCATGGTCGCGCTGCTGGTCCTCGACGTGCAGCTGGCCCTCGTCGTCTTCGCGACGCTGCCGGTGCTGGTCATCGCTACGTTCTTCTTCCGCCGCAGGAGCGTGAAGGCGTACGAGCTGGCCCGCGAACGCATCAGCGTGGTCAACGCCGACCTCCAGGAGTCCGTCTCCGGGCTGCGGATCGTGCAGGCCTTCCGCCGCGAGGCCGACGGCGCCGCCCGGTTCGCGGAGCGCAGCGACCACTACCGCGAGGCCAGGGTCCGCGGCCAGTGGCTGATATCGGTCTACTTCCCGTTCGTGCAGCTGCTGTCCTCGGTGGCTGCGGCGGCCGTCCTGATCGTCGGCGCGGGCCGGGTCGACAACGGCACGCTCACCACCGGTGCGCTGGTCGCCTACCTCCTCTACATCGACCTGTTCTTCGCCCCGGTGCAGCAGCTCTCCCAGGTCTTCGACGGCTACCAGCAGGCCACCGTCTCCCTCGGCCGCATCCAGGAACTGCTGCGCGAGCCGACCTCCACCGACGCCGCGGACGAACCGCTGGACGTGCGGTCGCTGCGCGGTGAGATCGCCTTCGAGGACGTGTCCTTCGCGTACGGCTCCGGCGACGACGCCGAGGAGGCCCTCGTCGGCGTCGACCTGCGGATACCGGCCGGCCAGACGGTCGCGTTCGTCGGCGAGACCGGCGCGGGGAAGTCCACCCTCGTCAAGCTCGTCGCCCGGTTCTACGACCCGACGAGCGGCCGGGTCACGGCGGACGGCACCGATCTGCGCCGCCTCGACCTGACCGCGTACCGGCACCGGCTCGGAGTCGTGCCGCAGGAGGCGTACCTCTTCGCGGGCACGGTCCGCGACGCCATCGCCTACGGGCGGCCCGAGGCCACCGACGCCGAGGTGGAGGCGGCGGCGCGGGCGGTCGGCGCCCACGACATGATCGCCACGCTGGACGGCGGCTATCTGCACGAGGTCGCCGAGCGGGGCCGCAACCTCTCGGCCGGTCAGCGCCAGCTGATCGCGCTGGCCCGTGCCGAACTCGTCGACCCGGACGTCCTGTTGCTCGACGAGGCGACCGCCTCCCTGGACCTGGCCTCCGAGGCCCTGGTCAACCAGGCGACCGACCGGCTCACCGGCCGCCGCACCACCCTGGTCGTCGCCCACCGGCTGACCACGGCCGCCCGTGCCGACCGGGTCGTGGTGATGGACCACGGCCGGGTCGTCGAGGACGGCACGCACGACGAACTCCTGGCCAGGGACGGGCATTACGCCGTGCTGTGGCGCACCTTCATCGGGGAGGACGAGCCCGCCGGGGTGTGAGCGGCGGGCCCGCCCGCCGGGTCACTGGCCGATGCCGGAGATCTTCCCGGTCCCCAGGTCCGAACGCACGGTCAGGTACGAGTACGTGGGGTGCTCGCCGCCGCTCCAGGTGAGCCGCACCGTCGACCAGGTGTGGCCGGCGCCGCTGTCGCCCGGGGTGACCCGGAAGGCGAGCGGGGTGTTCTGGGCGCGGAGCACCCCGTCCGTGTGGTTGCGCTGCTCCCAGGCGTTCAGCTCGAAGCGCAGCTGAGGGGTCAGATAGAAGGTCCTCAGGGCGGCGGCGAACCGGCCGCCGTCCTCGGCGGAGACGGCATCGATGTAGGCGCCGTAGAAGTGGGCGACCTGCTGGTAGGCGGGGGTGCCGAGGTCACTGCGTACCGACGCCGCGGCCGCCGGGGGCCGCGGTGCCTGCGGGGCCGCGGCGATGGCCGGGACCGCGGCGACGGCGGTGAGGAGAGCGGAGGCGAGCAGCGTCCGGCCGATGAGGCGTCGGCTGCGGGGGTCCTGTGCGGTGCGGAGTTGAAGCATGACAGTTCCTGCCTTTCGTGTGGCTCTGTCCGGTTGCAGTCATGCTGTGGCGATTCGGTTGTGCCGGGGGTGGAGCGCGCCGAATGCAACCTTCGGATGGCCTCCTGCGTCGTACGCATGTATGCGTATGCGCCGAGCAGGGGTGCAAGCGTTCGACTGGTGATGGGGTTGCTGGTGATCAGAGGGACGAGAAAGTCCGGAAAGGTCGAAATGCCTGACGAGGGTGGCGGCAGAGGGGGGAGTGGAAGCGGGAGCGGCCGCCGGATGCTGATGTGCTCGCTGGTCCTGCCGCTGGTGGCCGCCCTCGGCCTGGTGCTCGGCGGTCCCGCGGTCGGCAGCGCCGACGCCGCCGCGGTCTGCGCCGGGCGCCCCGCGAAGACGGTCCCGTTCAAGACCGGCGAGCTGCGTGTCTACAAGAGCCGTTCCTACGCCTGCGCGTTGGCGGTCGCCAAGAAGCCGGGCCCGCGCCGGCAGATGTCCGTGACGATCCAGGCACGCGGCGGCAGCCCCGTCGTCGACAGCGGCAAATACACCAAGCAGGCCGGCCCGGTGACGGTCCATGCGCTCAACCGGTGCGTCAGGGCCTCGGCCAGCATCTCGGGGAAGTCGGGCTCCACGGGCTGGATTCTCTGCTGACCTGCTGACCTGCTGACCTGCTGGCCTGCGGGCCTGGGCACGCGGTCCCGCGAGCAGGGGGAGGGGCCGTGCGCGCGGCGCACGGCCCCTCCGTCCGTGGTTCCGGCTAGTACGTCAGCCCGTAGCCGACCGGGTGCAGCACCCGGGCCGGATCGTCCGCGCGCTGCACCGGGACCGGCAGGGTGCCCCGCGGCTCGGCGCGGCCCGCGATCACCCGGGCGGCGGCCCGCAGCTCGACATCGGTCCAGGAGTACGTGGCCAGGTTCGCCGCGAACCCGGTCCCGGCCAGCTGGGCGATGTCGTACGGATTGCGGATCGCCACCGTGATCACCGGGATGCCGGTGGCCGCCAGCGCGCTCACCAGGGTGCGCTGCGAGCTGGTCGCCGAGACGTTGTACGTCGCCACGACCACCGCGTCCTTGCCCTGCGCGGCCGCCACCGCCTCGTCGATCTTCGCCTTGGCGGGGGCGGTGCCGGTGGACAACGCGGTCGCCGCGTATCCCAGTTCGCCGAAGGCGGTGGCCAGGGTGGTGGTCGGCGGTCCCGTGGTGCCGGACGGGGAGGCCGGGTCGGCGCCGACCACCAGCAGGTTCTTGTGGGAGCGGCGGGAGAGCGGCAGCACCGCGCCCTCGTTGGCGAGCAGGGTGGTGGTGCGCTCGGCGATCCGGTCGGCGGCGGCGAGATGCGCCTGGGTGCCGACGGTGCGGTCCACCCCCGAGTGGCTGACGAACGGGTCGTCGAACAGCCCGAGCTTCGCCTTCAGCCGCAGGATGCGCAGGATCGATTCGTCGAGCCGGGCCTCGGTGAGTTCACCGTTCTTCACGGCCTCCAGGACGGCGTTCCAGGAGACGTCCAGGCTCGGCGGGTTGAGCAGCTGGTCGACGCCGGCCTTGAGGGCGAGGACCGGCACGCGGTCGTCGCCGTACTTCGTCCGCACCCCCTCCATGCCGAGCGAGTCGGTCACCACGACACCGTCGTAGCCGAGCTCCTCGCGCAGGATGCCGGTGAGGATCGGATGGGACAGCGTCGCCGGATCCTCCGCGGGGTCCAGCGCCGGGACCACGATGTGCGCGGTCATGATCGAGTCGATGCCCGCGGCGATCGCGGCCCGGAACGGCGGCTCGTCCAGCTCGGCCCACTGCTCCCGGGTGTGGTTGATGACGGGCAGGCCGGTGTGGCTGTCGGTGCTGGTGTCGCCGTGGCCCGGGAAGTGCTTGGCCGTCGAGGCGATTCCGCTGCTCTGATACCCCTTCACCTGCGCGGCGACCATGCCGGCCACGGACTGCGGGTCGGAGCCGAAGGACCGTACGCCGATCACCGGGTTGGCCGGGTTGACGTTGACGTCGGCGTCCGGGGCGTAGTTCTGGTTGATACCGAGCGCGGCCAGTTCGGCGCCCGCGATCTGCCCGGCCCGGCGGGCGTCGGAGCGCGAGCCGCCCGCGCCCAGCGCCATCGCGCCCGGCATCAGGGTGGCGGGCTCGCCGACCCGGCAGACGATGCCGTGCTCCTGGTCGGTGGAGACGAGGAGCGGCAGCGGGGTGGGGCCGGCGAGACCGGCGCGCTGGATGCCGTTGGAGAGATCGGCGATCTGGTGCGGGTCGCGGGTGTTGTGCGCCCAGGCGAAGTAGATGATCCCGCCGACGTGGTACTTGCCGATCATCTCGGCGGCCGTGCGGACCCCGATCTCGGCCAGGTTGGCGTCGATGTCGGCCTGGTCGGGGTCGGTGGCGGAGTGCCCGTACACCCGCATCACGAAGAGCTGCCCGACCTTCTCCTCCAGGGTCATCTTGGAGATGATCCGCTTGAGGCGCTTGGTGGTGGCGGCTGAGTTGTACTGTCCGCTGCTCGCGGACCGCTGGGCGGCGACCGCGCCGGGCGCGAGGCCCGCGCCCGTGACAGCGGCGACTGCCGTCGCGGCGGTGGCGGTGAGGAGGGTGCGTCTGGAGGTGCGGTGGTGCACGTGAGCTCCTTCGGCCGTACTCGGGGACGAGGGGGTGAAAGAAACTGCCAAGGAGCACGGATATCCAGAAAATAACTTCCGGTCAAGGGTCTGGACCGTTTTGAGTACGCCCGGCGTGGCAGGTCCCCGCCCCAGCCCCGCCTCGGCCCCACCTCGCCTCCGCCCCGGCCCCGCCCCCGCCCCGGCCCCGCCTCAGTCCTGCCCCAGCCCCACCGCGGCGCCGTGCGCCCGCAGCGCGGAGACCGCCGCCGTGATCGCGGGCCGCCGGGCCGCCTCCGTACGCCACAGCGCGTACAGCCGTCGCACCGGTACGGGATCGAGCGGCACCGCCACCACCCCCGGCGGCAGTTGCCCCCGCCCCAGGCGCGGGATCATCGCGACCCCGAGGCCGGCGGCCAGCAGCGCCAGCTGGGTGTGGTTCTCCTCCGCCCGGTGCCGGATGTCCGGCTCGTGGCCCGCCGCCCGCAACGTCCGTACCAGCCAGTCGTGGCAGACCGTCCCCTGCGGCTGGCAGATCCACCGCTCGCCCGCCAGCTCCTCGCGCCGCACCGCCTCCCGCCCGGCCAGGCGATGCCCCTCGGGCACCAGCAGATCGCAGCGGTCGTCACCGATCACCGCCTGCGCCACGCCCTCGGGGGCGGGCAGCGGGGCGATGTCCCAGTCGTGCGCGACCGCCAGATCGATCACGCCCTTGGCCACCAGGTCGACCGAGAGATGCGGATCGACCTCGGTCATCCGGACGTCCAGGGCCGGGTGGTCCCGGTCCAGCTCCGCCAGCACACCGGGCAGCAGCCCGCGCGCCGCGGAGGCGAACGCGCCGATCGACAGCCGCCCGGTCGGCAGCCCCCTGCGCTCCTCCAGCGAGGTCTCCGCGCGCTCCACGATCGCCAGCAACTGCTGGGCCGTCGACGCCAGATGGAGCGCCTCCTCGGTCAGCGCGACACCGCGCCCGCGCCGTTCGAGCAGCGTCGTACGGGTCTCCCGCTCCAGCTTGGTGATCTGCTGCGAGACCGCCGACGGGGTGTAGCCGAGCGCGGCGGCGGCCCCCGCGACCGAGCCGTGGACAGAGACGGCGTGCAGGGCGCGCAGCCGGGCCAGATCGAGCACCGGACCTCCTGTGCCATTCATGGGCGATTCATTAGCGACGCTCAATTCCACCATGAAGAAATCGGCGCTGGTGCTACATGGTCGGCGCGGGTGATCCTCGGTGCATGCGTCCCCTCCACATCGCCCTGGCCGCCCTGGTGGCCGCCGTCTGGGGTGTCAATTTCGTCGTCATCGAGGTCGGCCTCGGGCACTTCCCGCCGCTGCTCTTCTCCGCCCTGCGCTTCCTGGCCGCCGCCCTGCCCGCGGTCTTCTTCGTCGGCCGGCCCAAGGTCGCGTGGAAGTGGATCGTGGGCGTCGGGCTGGTCCTCGGGGTGGCGAAGTTCGGGCTGCTCTTCATCGGCATGGACCGCGGCATGCCCGCCGGCCTCTCGTCCCTCGTGCTCCAGGTCCAGGCAGTCTTCACGGCCCTCTTCGCCGCCATCGCCCTCGGCGAACGCCCGGGAAGGGTGCGGGTGTCGGGGATGGGGGTGGCCCTCGCGGGCATCGGGGTCGCGGCGGTCGACGAGGGCGCGGGCGGACCCGTGCTCGCCTTCGTCCTGGTGATCGCGGCGGCGGCCTGCTGGGGCGTGTCCAACGTACTGACCCGCAAGGCGGCCCCGCCGGACTCGCTCAACTTCATGGTGTGGGTCTCGACCGTGCCCGTCCTCCCGCTGCTCGGCCTCTCCCTCCTCTTCGAGGGCTGGGACCGCGACAAGGAGGCGCTGGCCGCGCTGGACTGGAGCGGCGCCGGGATCATCGTCTACGTCGCCTGGATCACCACCGTCTTCGGCTTCGGCGCCTGGGGCTTCCTGCTGCGCCACCACCCGGCCTCCTCGGTGGCCCCGTTCACCCTGCTCGTCCCGGTCTTCGGGATGTCCTCGGCCGCGCTCCTGCTCGGGGAGCCGGTGAGCCCGCTGCGGTGGTGCGCGGCGGCGCTGCTGGTCGGCGGGGTGGCCCTCACCTCACTGGCGGGGACGCGCCGCCCGCGCACCCCGACGCCGAAGGCCCCGGAGCGGGAGGCGGAGCCGGCGCGGGCCGCCTGAACCAGCCGCGTGCCGCCCCGGCCCGTGCGCCGCCTACTGCTCGGGCGTGCCCAGCCGCAACAGATGCTCCCGCCCGGCGTCCAGCAGGCCCGGCAGCTCCGCCGCCCCCGGGTGCCAGCGCTTCTCGTACTCCCAGCAGACCCAGCTGTCCGGGTCCAGCGTGTCCAGGCAGGCCCCCAGCGGCAGCACCCCGGCCCCCAGCGCCAACGGCTCGATGTCCTGCGCCGACGCGATGTCCTTCACCTGTACGTAGCCCAGGTGCGGGGCCAGCACCGCATGGCTCGCGGCCGGCTCCTCGCCCGCCAGCCAGGTGTGCATGATGTCCCACAGCGCGCCGATCTGCCCGTGCCCGACCGTCCCGACGACCCGGGCCACATCGACACCGGCCCGGTGCGAGTCATGGGTCTCCAGCAGGATGCGTACGCCCTTGTCGGCGGCGTGCGGAGCGGCGGCGGCCAGCCGCCGGGCAGCGGCCGCGTCGGCCACGGCGGGGTCCTGGCTGCCGCCGCCCGGGAAGACCCGGACGTTCTGCGCACCCAGGTCGTGCGCCAGGTCCACCAGCCCGGCGAGCTCCTCCAGCACCGGCGCGTCGTCGCCCTCGGCGGCGGCCCGGACGTACCCGGCGACGGTCAGGATCTCCACGCCGCCCTTCTCGAACTCCTCGACCACGGCGGCCCGTTCGGAAGCGGAGAGGCCCGGGTGCACCGGCTCCTCCGGGTGCGCCCGCAGCTCCACCCCCTGATAGCCGTGGTCGACGGCGAGCCGGACGACATCGGCGATGGGCAGCCCCGGTACTCCGAGGGTCGAGAAGGCGAACTTCACCTGCGTGGTCCTTCCGTCGTCGGCGTCCTGCCCCCGGGGCTCAGCAGGGCTCCCGGAGCAGCTGCTCCAGACTACCCAGCAGCCTCAGCGCGTCCGCCCGCTGACGCGGCCCCAGCCGCTCGAGCCCCTGCGCACCGGCGCCTGACGGGGCGTACGCCGCCACCCGCAATGCCGCGGCGGCCTGCCGGGCGAACATGGCGAGCAGGTCCAGTTCCCGGATGTCCGTGCGGGCGCGCGGGGACGGGTCGAGCACCTCCAGCACACCGAGCACCCGGCCGTCACTGATGAGCGGGGCCGCCATCAGGGCACTGGGCACGAACTCGGTGGACTCGGCGAGCGCACGGTCGAACGAGGAGTCCGTGGTGAGATCGTCCACCACCATCGGCTCACCGGACGTCGCCACCCAGCCCGCGATCCCGCGGCCGGCCGGGAACCGGCGGCCCACCAGGAACTCCTCGCCCTGGCCGGAGACCGCCTGGAAGACCAGCTCGTCCGCCTCCTCGTCCAGCAGGAAGACCGAGCCGGCCGCCGCGCCGAAGATCGCGCGGGCCACGTCGACAATGGACTGGAGGAGCTCGCGCCGGTGCGTGTCCGCCGTCGGCACCGCGCCCGCGGCGGACACTGATTCAGTTCTCGGAGTCATCACAGACCTCTCCTGCCGGGGTCGAAAGCCGCGGACCGAACCGCACGTTGGCCGCGGAGAGATAGAGAGCGTTCTTGAGCTGGAAAGCCGTCATCCTCGGATGGGCCGAGAGCAGACGCGCGCACAGTCCGCTGATGTACGGGGTCGCGAAGCTGTTCCCGGTGGTACGGATCGAGGTGCCGCCCAGCCAGGGCACCGTCACGTTCTGGCCGGGGGCGAAGAACTCCACCGGCGGGTCGGGATTGTAGAGATGCAGCTCCGGGTCCTCCTCCTGGTGGCTGCCCACGGAGATCACCGAGGCGAACCGCCACGGATAGCTCTCCACCGGGGAGTTGTGCGCGGAGGCGACGACGACCGTGCGGTTGAAGTAGGCGTGGTCGGCCAGCGCGTGCAGCTCCTCGGCGAACCGTGCACGGGTGGTGGACAACGACAGGTTCACCACGTCGAACCCCTGCTCCACCGCCCAGCGCAGCCCGGCCAGCAGTATGTCCCCGGTGCCGGAGAACCGCTCGCCCAGCACCCGCACGCTGTGCAGTTCGCACTCCGGGGCGGTCCGCCGGATGATGCCCGCGCAGGCGGTGCCGTGCCCGCAGGAGTCCCCGGTGTCGGTCGGCCGCACCTCGATCTCGCCGGTCTCCGGGTCCTTGACCACCACCCATGAGCCCGCGACCGGGCCGACGCCCGGATGGTCGCGCTCGACGCCCGAGTCCACCACGCAGACCCGCACGCCCCGCCCGGTACCCGGTACGGCTCCGTCCCCGTCCCCGTGCCCGGGGCCCGGGTCCGCGAGGACCGCCACGTCGTCGGGTCCGCGTCCCCGCAGACTCCAGGTCAGTCCCGGCCCCGGTGCCGTGTCCGTGGTCGTCATCCTCAGCTCTTCTCCGTCGTGGCCGCCGCCGGTCCGGCGACGAGCCGTGCGGCCCATCGTTCGCCCGGCAGATGTCCCTTCTCCGCGAACCCCTCCCGGGCCTCCCGCGCCGCCGCCGCCGCGCCCGCCGTGTCGCCCAGCAGCGCCAGCGTCCGCGCCCGGTCCAGCGATGCGGTGGCCCGCACCAGCGGGGAGTCGGTCAGCAGGGAGTCGCGCACGGCACGGTCCGCGTGGCCCAGGGCCGTCTCCGCGTCCCCGGCCCCCGCCGCCAGCCGGGCCCGCAGCCCCGTCAGGTCCACCCGGTCCGCGTGCGGCAACGGCTGCGATTCACCGACCCCTTCGAGCCACGGACCCGCGTCGTCCGGTCGGTCGTCGTCGAGCAGCAGCCGGGCCGCCTCCAGCGCGATGGCCGTGCGCATGGACCGGGCCCCGCCGCGCTTTGCCGCACGGTCCGCCCGGACGAGCAGGTCCAGGGCCGGGCCGGTGTGCCCGAGCAGCGACTCGACCGTCGCCCGGAACACCGGAAGGAAGACCTCCGCCTCCGCGTACCCCAGCTCGTCGGCCAGCCGTTCCGCCTCGGCCAGGCACTCCCCGGCCCGGTCCGCCCGGCCGTGCAGTGCGTGGAGCACGGCCAGCGGACAGTTCAGCGTGGTCCGTACGGCGGGGCGGCCGGCGCCGTGCGCGGCCAGCAGGTCACGGCAGCGGGTCACCGCGACCGGTACCGGCTCCGGGCCGCGCCACAACGAGATCCCGATGGCCCCGAGCGCCGCCGCCCGCTCCGGTTCGGCCTCGGCCCGCACCGCGTGGTCCAGGGCCAGGGTCAGATCCCGGTCGGCCTCCTCGTGCCGGCCCGCCAGCTGCAACCGCTGCGCGAGCCGCAGCCGGGCCCGTGCCTGCCCGACCCAGTCCCCGGCGGACTCGAAGAGCGGCAGCGCCGACCGGGCCGTGGCCGACACGCTCACCGAGGCCGGGTCCAGCACCGCCAGCGCGAGCCGGGCGTGCGCGGCCTCCACCGGCGCGGTCCTGATGGCCAGCACCTGCCGCAGCAGGCGCTCCCCCTCCTCGGAACGGCCGAGCGCGAGGCGCACCTCGCCGAGCCGCCGCAACGTCGGTGCCGCGGCCGGGTCACCGGCCGGGTGCAGGTCCGCGGCACGCTCCAACAGGCCCTGGGCCCAGTGCAGATCGGAACGGGCCAGGGCCTGCGCACCGGCCGCGGCGAGCGCGGCGGCGGCCCGGGCC